>CAIOAQ010000290.1 GCA_903856025.1 uncultured beta proteobacterium | reverse complement strand
GGGGATGGATCCGCTGCAACCGCTTTGCACCCGCCAGTTGAACCGTGCCATCCATGATGCCGCGACCATGGCCCGGATTGACAAGCGCGTCTCCATGCACACGCTTCGTTCGCTACCCACCTGCTGGAGCAGAAGGTCGATATTCGTGTGATCCAGGTCCTGCTTGGGCACGAGCGCCTGGACACGACTGCGCATTACGTCCAGGTGGCAACCGGCCTGCTGCGTGAAGTCATCAGTCCGCTAGAGACAACGCGCAATCCAGCACCGAAGCGCAGCGCACAAACCGTATAGGACCCCTGCATGGGGCCAAGTGCCCTGGAGGTCGCGGACATCTTCCGCGCCCATGGGCCAGCCTGGCGGCTTGCTCAGCGCTCCCACCTGAGCCTGGGTCAGCTCAAGGTCATGTCAGCCATCGAACAGTGCCGCACCGCGGCGCTGGGGGGACATGTTTTGCGCTGCACAGGCTGTGAGCACGATCAGGTGTCTTACAACTCGTGCCGAAACCGCCATTGCCCGAAGTGTCAGGCCAATGCAGCCAAGCTTTGGTTGGATGAACGTCAGGCTGAACTGCTGCCAGTGGACTACTACCATGTGGTCTTCACCTTGCCTGCTCCGATCAGCGCCATCGCGTACTACAACAAGGCGGTGATTTATCGCTTGCTGTTTGAGGTGGCTGCTGAAACCTTGACCACCATTGCTGCCGACACCAAGCACCTGGGTGCGCGGATCGCAGCAACCTTGGTGTTGCACACCTGGGGATCGGCTCTGACGCATCACCCCCATGTGCATGGCATTGTTCCTGGTGGCGGCCTGTCACCTGATGGCAAGCGTTGGGTGGCGTGCAAGCCGGGGTTCTTTCTGCCGGTGCGGGTGCTCTCCAGACTGTTTCGCAGGCGGTTCCTGGAAGAACTGCGAGCAGCACATGCTTGCGGGCAATTGCAATTCTTTGGTGAGTACGCCCAGTTGGCGGATGCGAGCACCTTCGCCAAGTGGCTGTCCCCGATGGGTAAGTGCGAATGGGTGGTGTATGCCAAACGTCCTTTTGTAGGCCCGGCGGCGGTATTGGCCTACTTGTCACGCTATACCCACCGGGTGGCCATCTCGAACTCGCGATTGATCTCGATGGATGAGGCAGGGGTGACGTTTCGCTGGAAGGATTACCGTGCTACAGGCAAGACGCGCCACAAGACCATGACGCTGGAGCCTGAAGAGTTCATGCGGCGGTTTTTGCTGCATGTTCTGCCCGGTGGCTTTCACCGTATTCGCCACTACGGACTGATTGCCAACAACGCACGCAAAGAGAATTTGGCGCTGGTTCGTGAACTGCTGCACGTTGCGCCTGTGACCACGTCTGATGCTGACCCCGCAAACACACCCAGTGAAGTTGTTCGTCCGACTTTTATTTGCTCACACTGTGGCTCGCCAATGGTGATCATCCAGACGCTGATACGTCAGCGCGCGATTCGTGGGCCACCACAGGATCATGGTGTGCAATGAACTCACGATTGAATTTTGAACGCTCAAACCGAGCGCCGACTTTGCATTCATCGCAGTTGGTCTGGATCAGCTTTGCCTCATGGTGCCAAACAGGCATTTTTGGCTCTGACTTTTACCGCTTGTTCTGGCGTCTTGGATCTGGCAATCATCATCTGACTTGCCAAGGTGCCACCATCGCCTGCATGTTTGCGTCATCAAACAACGCTGTGGCTATTCAAATCCCCATAGCCGTGTAGTTCACTCCAACTGCCACGGTATTCCCCGCGGTTTCCTCCCTCGAGGCTTGTACGACGCCTGCCCTCAGGCTTGGGCAGCATCGCGACCGCCTAGGGTTGCGGGCTGGCATCCTACAAACCTTAACG
>CAIOAQ010000289.1 GCA_903856025.1 uncultured beta proteobacterium | reverse complement strand
AGACGCTGGTTTTTATCTGTGGGCCGACATTGCCGGTGACGATGCCAGCTTTGCACGGGATTTGTACGCAAACTACAATGTCACCGTGCTTCCGGGCAGCTTTTTGGCACGCGCTTCTCAGGGCCACAACCCGGGTCTGGGGCGCATTCGCATGGCGCTGGTGGCAGACACGGCAGAATGTGTCGAAGCCGCTAGTCGTATCGTTGAATTTATCAAAACCCGCGCCTGAATTGATGCATTATTGACCCTACCCGCGCACCGGCAATCTCTGGCGGCGTCCTCATACCGGGGTACCAGAAATCGTCGGCCGCCAGAGCCAGCCACTAAGCTAGCCACCTCTATATCATTCATCCCGCATTCAACCAACCTCCACACACCATGACGCAACAACTGCAAACCATTCTTGACGCCGCTTGGGAAGACCGCGCCAACATTTCAGCCGCCACCGCCTCCAAAGAAGTGGTCGATGCGGTCGAACACGTCATCAGCGAACTCAATACCGGCCATCTGCGCGTGGCCACCCGCGACGGCGTGGGGCAATGGACCACGCACCAATGGATCAAAAAAGCCGTGCTGCTGAGCTTTCGCCTCAACGACAACGTGATCATGCGCGGTGGCGACCTGGCTTTTTATGACAAGGTGCCTACCAAATTTGCCCACATGACCGCATCCGGCTTGCAAGCCACCGGTGTGCGCATTGTTCCCCCTGCGGTGGCGCGGCGCGGTAGTTACCTGGGCAAAGGCGTGATTTTGATGCCCTCTTTTGTCAACATCGGTGCTTATGTGGACGAAGGCACCATGGTGGACACCTGGGCCGCCGTCGGTTCCTGCGCCCAGATCGGCAAGCACGTGCATTTGAGCGGCGGTGTCGGCATTGGCGGTGTACTCGAACCCATGCAGGCCAACCCCACCATCATCGAGGACAACTGCTTCATTGGGGCGCGTTCCGAAATTGTCGAAGGCGTGATCGTCGAAGAAAATTCGGTGATCTCCATGGGCGTTTACATTGGTCAAAGCACGCCGATTTATGACCGCGCCACCGACACCATCAGCTATGGCCGCATTCCGGCAGGTTCAGTCGTGATCAGCGGCAACCTGCCCAAGGAAGGTGGCAAATACAGCCTGTACGCGGCGATCATCGTCAAGCACGTCGATGCCCAAACCCGCGCCAAGACCAGTTTGAATGATTTGCTAAGGGACTGATGCCGTTCTGGAAAAAAGTACGCAGCGCCCACTTAACTGGCTAGACTATTCTGTCGTGATCGCTGCCGTTCAGACCACCGGAGACTACCAATGAACACCACCGTTCAAGCCCCCAAGGGCACCATGGATCGCATCCTTCGGTTGATGGCGGACAAGCTCGCGTCTGACGTGTACCTGTCAGCGCAATCACCTGCAATGATCCGCATCAACGGTCTGTGTGTGCCCATCAACAGCCAGGTGCTTCCCCCCGACGCACCATTGAGCCTGTTGCGAGAGGTGTTGCCGCCCGAGCGCATTGAAGAGTTGTTGGACCTCAACGAGCTCAACATGGGCTTGTCCATGCCGGGTGTAGGACGCTTTCGTATCAGTGCCATGCGCCAGCGCGGCAGCATCGCCGCGGTGATCCGTTACATCACCAACGAAATTCCGCCGCTGAGCGTACTGGCTTTGCCGCCAGGTCTGTCCAGCATCATGCTGGAAAAACGCGGTCTGGTGCTGATGGTGGGGGCCACCGGAGCTGGCAAGAGCACCACGCTGGCCTCGATGATCGACCATCGCAACACCAACATGACCGGTCACATCCTGACCATTGAAGACCCGATTGAATTTTTGTTCAGAAACAAACGTTCGGTGGTGAACCAGCGCGAGGTCGGCACCGACACCCAATCGGCCCAGGTGGCCTTGAAAAATGCCTTGCGTCAGGCACCTGATGTGATTTTCATCGGTGAAATTCGCGACCGTGAAACCATGAGCTCGGCCATTGCTTATGCGCAAACCGGTCACCTGTGTCTGGCCACCATGCACGCCAACAACAGCTACCAGGCGCTGAACCGCATCCTGAGTTTTTATCCGGTCGAAGTGCGCATGACCATGCTGGGCGACTTGGCGTCCTCCCTCAAAGCCATCATTTCGCAACGCCTGCTGCGCACCATTGCCCAAACCCGCACCCCGGCTGTCGAAATCCTGTTGAACACCAAATTGGTGGCGGAACTGATCGAAAAAGGTGAATTTTCGTCTGTTCATGACGCCATGGAGCGGTCGATTGCCGAAGGCAGCCAAACCTTTGAGCAAGACATTGCCCGCCTGATCACCGCAGGCATTGTCGACCGCCAGGAAGGCCTGGCCAATGCCGACTCCCCCACCAATCTCATGTGGCGCATGCAAAACGATTTTGCAGAGCAAACCAAAAAGGCCACCATCAAACCTCCGGTTGAGCATGATGACCAAGCCACCTTTACTGAAATCACGCTTGACGTGAACCATTGAACGCCTCATGACACCTACCCTTGCGCTGACCCGTCAGCTGATCGCCTGCCGCTCTGAAACACCGCTGGATGCCCAATGCCAGTCCTTGATTGCCCAACGCCTGAGCGCGGTGGGTTTTGACTTGCATCCGCTGGTCAGTGGACCGGCCGACTTTTCCGTCACAAACCTTTGGGCAAAAAGGTCTCCATCCCTCGTAAACAAAGGGGTTAAAGCTACTAAATTGGTAGTGTTTGCAGGCCATACCGATGTCGTCCCCAGCGGTCCGGTGAGCCAGTGGGACAGTGACCCCTTCACGCCCACCGTGCGTGATGCCAAGTTGTTTGGTCGCGGCGCAGCCGACATGAAAACCTCGCTGGCAGCCTTTGTGGTGGCCACCGAAGGCTTTTTAACCCAACACCCCGACACCCCGTTGAGCATCGGCTTCTTACTCACCAGTGACGAGGAAGGTCCCGCGCTGGACGGCACCGTCAAGGTCTGTGAATGGCTCAGCGCACAAGGCGAGGTGCTGGACTTTTGCATCGTAGGCGAGCCCACCTCCGTCCAACGCACCGGTGACATGATCAAAAACGGCCGACGTGGCACGCTCAGCGGCAAGCTCACCGTCAAAGGGGTGCAAGGCCACATCGCCTACCCCCATCTGGCGAAAAACCCGATCCATATGCTGAGCCCGGCGCTGGCCGAGCTGGTCGGTATCCAATGGGATCAGGGCAATGCGTTTTTCCCGCCCACCTCCTGGCAGGTCAGCAACATCCACGGCGGCACCGGT
>CAIOAQ010000288.1 GCA_903856025.1 uncultured beta proteobacterium | reverse complement strand
CGGCTGCACCATTTGGGACGAGTGGGCGCGCTCCGATGGCGACCTGGGGCCGGTCTATGGCGTGCAATGGCGCAGCTGGCCCAAGCCTGACGGCGGCCACATTGACCAGATCCAGCAGGTCATCGACACCCTCAAAACCAATCCGGATTCACGCCGCATCATTGTCAGCGCCTGGAACGTGGCCGATCTGGACAAGATGGCGCTGATGCCCTGCCACGCCTTCTTCCAGTTCTATGTGGCCCCACCCACCACGCCGGGGGGCAAAGGCAAACTCAGCTGTCAGTTGTACCAGCGCAGTGCCGATATTTTTTTGGGCGTGCCGTTCAACATCGCCAGCTATGCGCTGCTGACGCACATGGTGGCGCAGCAGTGTGATCTGGAGGTGGGGGACTTCATCTGGACCGGCGGCGACTGTCATATTTATGCCAACCATGCCGAACAAGTGGCTTTGCAGCTTGGTCGTGAGCCTTTTGCGTATCCAGCCCTCGTTATTAAACGCAAGCCTGCTAGCATTTTTGATTACGAACTGGGAGACTTCGATGTGCAGGCTTACCAGTGCCACCCAGCCATCAAAGCCCCGGTGGCTGTGTGAGTAGCCAGATGAAACTGAACCTGATTTTTGCCCGCGCTGCCAATGGCGTGATCGGACGCCACAACACCTTGCCATGGCACTTGCCAGAAGACATGGCGCACTTCAAGCGCACCACACTGGGCTGCCCGGTGATCATGGGGCGAAAGACCTGGGATTCATTGCCCGCCAAATTCAGGCCACTGCCTGGCAGGACCAATGTGGTGGTCACGCGTCAAGCCAGCTGGCAAGCGCAAGGCGCTGTGGTGGCCCATTCCATCGAGCAAGCTTGTGTGCTGTGCCCTTCTGACAGCACCGCATGGGTGATCGGCGGTGCCGAGCTTTACGCCCAAGCCATGGCGCTGGCCAGCATGGCGGTCGTCACCGAGATCGAAGCGGCCTACGAAGGCGATGCGTATGCGCCACAATTCGGCCCCGAGTGGATGGAGGCCGCACGCGAGCGGCACACCAGCAGCACCGGTTTGGCTTTCAGTTTTGTCACCTACCAAAAATCAGGAGTTTGATATGTCAGAAGACGGTTTTCACGTTCACGGCCCACACGACCACGAGCTGGAACACGCCCAGCAAGGTGGTCACGGTGGCAACCATGGCGACCACGGCGGCATGGTCAACCAGATTGCACTGTTCACCGCGGTCATCGCCACGGTGGGTGCATTGTTTGGCTACATGGGGGGCGCAACGCAGGCCAATGCGGGCTTGTACAAGAACAACGCTGCCATCAAAAAGACCGAGGCGTCCAACCAGTGGAACTACTTCCAGTCCAAGAGCACCAAACAATCCCTGGCCGAACTGGCCCGTGACCTGGCTCCACAGGATAGAAAAGAGTTTTACCAAGGCAAAATTGACCGCTACGACAAAGAAAAAAATGAAATCAAAGTCGTCGCCGACAAGCTTGAAGCCGATGCCACCGAATGGGATCACCAGAGCGACGAGCAGATGCACCAACACCACCGCTGGGCTCAGTCCACCACGGTGCTGCAGGTATCCATCGCGCTGGCTGCCATCGCGTTGTTGACCAAAAAGAAATGGCTGGAAAAGGCCATGTTTGCGGCAGGAGGCGCAGGCTTGGTAGTGGGCGTGTTGGCATTGCTGCACATTTGACAACTTGCTTTTGTCGCACCACAAAGCTTCGCAATCTTTTTGTCCAGGGATGTAATTTTTTAAGGCCAAGTACCCATGAATGCCACGAACTTCCAACACAGCACCCACCTATTTCGTCGTGCAGCCACTTGTGCATGGCTGTTGACCGTGGTGAACTTGGCCGGCGCAGCCAACGCCGGTGAAAGCGAACTTTTTGTGAGCCCAGTGCCCACCAAGCTGCGTTTCACTTCTGAAACATTGACATTTCCAGGTGGCGAAAAAATGGGGCTAGCGGGCGGTAACTTTCTGTTCGATGTAAGCGAGCACATTCGACTCGGTTTGGCGAGCTATGGTGCCATGCGGGGTGAGCGAGGCGGCTTCATCACGGCCGGAGTTGCTGGTGAAGTACATCAACCGTTGACCGATGCCTGGTCTACGCGCGCGGGCTTATGTGTAGGTGCAGGCGGTGGCCGGGGAAGCTATACCTTGTCTGGTGGCGGCTTGATGCTGCGCTCGGACGTTGGCCTGGTGTACGAAACGAACAGCCTTGGCAACTTTGGCTTTGGTATCAGCCACGTCAATTTTCCATCCGGGACGATCAGTAGCTCGCAGGCCTATGTCCAATATGAGTATCCCTTTCACACCTTGATGAGTTCAGGATGGTCATTGATGCCCCCTGCCCCCACCGACACCACCAATGTCAAGGGTCTGCAAGCGCATACAAACGAGTTTGCCGTGGTACATCGGTCATATTACCTTCCAAGTTCTGTAGTGCGAGATGATGGAACGTTTCAGAACAGCCGCATGCAGGTGATGGGCGTGGAATGGCTGTCATACCTCGACGACCGTTGGTATTTGAAGCTGGAATCTGAAGGT
>CAIOAQ010000287.1 GCA_903856025.1 uncultured beta proteobacterium | reverse complement strand
GCGCAATCCAACGCTTCCAAGCCAACTTGCAAAGTGTTCGCGCGACGGCAAAGGGTGGCGGCCACCACTGGCTGCATCGGGTGCACCCTTGGCACTAAGATGACGGTCCAGATCTGCGCGCACCGCGCCGGCGATGTGACACGACTGGTACTGCGCATCGCCGCCATCGGGTTTCATCAGTTCAAAACTGCAGTCAAACACCGTCAGCGGTTGGCCGCTTGACATCAGGGCTTGCAGTTGGGGGGCAGAGATCAATGTGGTGTACATGGCAGGTTCCTCAAGAAGGGGTGATGAACGGGATTGATGAACTGGCTACTGTTACAGCAGCAGGCGGATTCAATGCTCTTCGGCTGGTGTGTCCGGCAAAACACTGGTGCGCAGGACGGTGGCTGCCAGTCCACTGGCCACAATCACGGCCATGCCTGCCCAGCCCATCCGCGGAATTTTGTCATCAAACAACAACAAACTATAGATCGATGCAAACACAATTCCCGCGTATTGCAGGTTAGCCACCAGCAGGGTGGCACCCCGACTGTAAGCGCGCGTCATGCTCCACTGCCCCAAAGTGGCAAATACGCCAATCGGAATCAACCACGCGGCTGCCTGCCAGCTGACGCTGTGCCAGGGGGTAAAACCATCCAAGCTGACGGCGATCAAGCCCGCCAACGTGGTGCCAACCGAAAAATAGAACACGGTTCGCCCTTCAGGTTCGCCAGATTTTCCCAGTGCTGTGACCTGCAGGTAAGCCATGGCCGCGCCCAGCCCCGACAGCAAGCCCACCAAGCCAGCAAACAACTGGTTTTGATCGAGTGTGGGGTGCAGCATCATCACCACGCCTGCAAATCCGGCGAGCACGGTGGCCATTAAAGGACCTTGACGTGCATTTTTGCCATACAACATGGCCCCGCCCACCACAAAGGCGGCCACCCACACACCGCTCATGTAATTTAGGGTCATGGCTGTGGCCAAGGGCAAATGGGCAATGGCGTAAAACCAAGTGCTCAGGGAAAACACCCCAATCGCGGTGCGCCAGGCGTGCATCCAGGGCACAGGTGTGGCCAACGGCGTGCCTCGGGCGCGCAGCACCAGGGCCATGAACACCACGCTGACCACGCCTCGGTAAAACACCAGCTCAGCCAAACCAAAACTGGCCGAGGCCACCTTGATGCCTACAGCCATGCTGGCAAAGAAGAAAGAAGCCAGCACCATCCAGAGGGCTTGCATGGTTAGTCTTTCATTAAAATAGGCTTCTAGCCCTTGATTTGTATAGACTTACTGCTATAAAAATATCGCCTCAAAGACCCAATGGTCCCATTTCGCGGCGATACCATTCGTGAAAATGTTGCATACCGTCTTCCATAGGGCTCTGATACGGCCCCACTTCGTTGTCACCGCGCGTCATCAGCGCCAGGCGTCCGGCGTCCATGCGTTCGCCAATTTCATCGTCCTCGATGCAGGTTTCCATGTAGGCTGCTTGCTGTGCCTCGACAAATTCCCGCTCGAACGCGGCAATGTCTTCCGGGTAGAAAAAGGCGACCTGGTTGAGTGTTTTGTTCGGGCTGATCGGGTGCAAGGTGGACACCGTGAGCACATGCGGGTACCACTCGACCATGATGTGCGGGTAGTAGGTGAGCCACACCGCGCCGCGGTCAGGTGGCGTGCCACCCCGGTAGGCCAGCAGTGCGTCATGCCAGCGCTGGTACACGGCTGAGCCGGGCTGGCCAAAGGCCTTGGATACGCCCACAGTTTGCACAGAAAAGTGCTCGCCCAACTGCCAGCTTAAATCGTCACAGGTTACAAAATGGCCCAGGCCAGGGTGAAACGGGCCGACGTGGTAATCCTCCAGATAGACCTCGATGAAGGTTTTCCAGTTGTAGTTGCATTCGTGCAGTTCGACCTTGTCCAGCACAAATCCGGAAAAATCCAATGCAGCGTGCTCCTGCATGTGTTGCAGGTCGGCGGCGACATCGCGTCCGTTGTCTTCAAACAGCAGGCCATTCCACTCGCGCAACGGGTAGTTGCCAAGGTTCAAGCAGGGATTGGCGGGAACGTGGGGTGCGCCAAGGAGTTCGCCTGCTGGCTGTTGGCCAGAAGGATCACCGCTGCTGTAAGTCCAGCGGTGGATCGGGCACACCAGGTTACCGCCGTTGGTGCTGAGGTTGCCGCGCCCCTTGAGCATGATGGCCTGGCGGTGTCGGCACACATTGGACACCAGTTCGATGCCTGTGGGCGTGCGCAACAACGCGCGCCCTTCACCCTCTTGGGGCTAGGTGATGTAGTCGCCTACTTGGGGCACACTTGCAGCGTGACCCACATAACGTGGTCCTCGCTGGAAAATGGTTTGCTATTCGCGCTGGAACAGCGCGTCATCAAAATAAGAATGAACTGGTAGTTG
>CAIOAQ010000286.1 GCA_903856025.1 uncultured beta proteobacterium | reverse complement strand
CATGACATAGGCAACTGCGCCGTTGCCATGGATAACGTTGGGGATGCCGGGGTATTTGGCTTGTTGGGCTTTCATCTTGCTGTGCGTGTCCGTGGGTTGTCAGTGGATCTCATGTCCCGCGCCAGAGGATCTGCTGCCGTATCGGGCTGCGGACATTAAAACTGGCTTTGGAGACAAATTTGATGAAATCCCCTGTCGGCAGCCTTGGGAGCCCCCGGCAGGAAACTTCGCACGACGCATGCCGGAGATTTTCCGGCCGACAGACAGGCAAGTGGCTTAACACCGACCCCTAAACAGCAGGCGAGAAGTTGAGCCTCTCATCTGTTCGTGAGTATTAAGTATAAGAAATTCACTGATGTAAAAGTGGATATATCGGCCTACTCTTGCGCTAGATCAAGAAATCGGGTAGGTGGCTTGCTTTTCCTGCATGCACGCGAATGCTGATGTTCTGCGTAGCCAGGGCGTGGCCAAGATCGCGGCCTTCAGAGTCGTTTGGGGTGGACGCAGGATTCAAAGTGGATGAGATCAAGATGTCAATCACAGTGCAATGGGTAGCCTGTCGTCAAACCTTTCGCTGGTCAAGTTGAACCCCACCGGGAATGGAAGGGAATCGGGGACAATCCAACCCCTGCAGCCCGGTTGGGTTGCGATTGCGTATTTTTCGGAGAAGCCCTTGTCAGATGTGAATGTTCCACCGGCCCAGGCTGGTGCCTCAGCCCGGATTGTTTCCACCGCCATGACGGCGTTGGAGTTGCGCGCCAGCTTTTCGCTGGCTTCCATATTTGCCCTGCGCATGTTGGGCTTGTTTTTGATCTTGCCTGTGTTTGCCATCGAGGCGGCGCGTTATCCAGGTGGGGACGACACCGCCATGGTGGGGCTGACCATGGGTATTTATGGTTTGACACAAGCCATGTTGCAATTTCTTTACGGCCTGGCGTCTGATCGTTTTGGCCGGAAAAAGGTGATTGTGTTCGGCTTGCTAGTGTTCGCTGCAGGCAGTCTGGTGGCCGCATTGGCTCCCACGCTGACATGGCTGGCCATTGGCCGCGCGGTTCAGGGCGCGGGGGCTGTGTCGGCTGCTGTGACCGCGTTGCTGGCTGACCAGACGCGTGACGAAGTGCGTACCAAATCGATGGCGATGGTGGGTGCCAGCATTGGTTTGATGTTCGCCGTGTCATTGGTCGCTGCGCCAGTGCTGGCGGGCTGGATCGGACTGGTCGGCATTTTTTCCCTGACTGGTATATTGGCATTGCTGGGCGTGGTCGGCACCATTTGGTGGGTGCCTTCTGAACCCCAGAAGCATAAGAACATGCCCAAAGGGCGTGTGGCTGACGTGTTGCGCTCACCGGCTTTGTTTCGCCTCAACTTTGGGGTGTTTGTACTGCATGCGGTGCAGTTGGCGATGTGGCTGGCCTTGCCAGCCATGCTGGTGAAGGCCGGTTTGAGTCGTGACCACCATTGGCAGGTCTATTTGCCAGCGGTGATGGGCGCGTTTGTGGTGATGGGCGGTAGCTTGTTTCAACTGGAAAAGCGCGGCTATTTGCGTGCCGTGTTTTTGACTTCTATTGGTTTGACCGTGCTGGTTCAGGCCGCGTTGTGGTCGCAAGTAGACGCCGCTCCCAGCGTGGCCTTGCTCGGCGGTTTGTTATTTGTATTTTTTTACGGCTTCAATGTG
>CAIOAQ010000285.1 GCA_903856025.1 uncultured beta proteobacterium | reverse complement strand
GAGGTATTGAGCGGCTTGGTGGTTTCGCACAGACGAGACGGACGCTGCTGCTATGACCCGCAGGTCAAACAAGAACTGGTGAGACGCGGCCTGCAACCTCCGGCTGGACGCTATATGCCGAAAATCACTGGCTCCTATATGCCGAAAAGTGACACTACTTCCAACGTATAGGTTCAATCGTCACAACGCAGCTATCGTTTCCCAGTGTAAGTGTGTTTTCTTGTATGGTGGCTTGTAGGTTCATACTGCGTTGCGCTAGTTGAACCAGTTCATGAACGGTCACCGCAGGGATGCGCCATACTTGGAGGTTTTTTAGGCGCGAGAGTTTGTTTTCTATGCCTCGCCACCAAACGTCCGCGGCTTGACCAAAGGCGTACAGAACCACCGCATCGGATTTGCTGCAGGCTTTGTTCAGGGGCTTGTCTTCGGGTTGACCAACTTCAATCCACAACCTGGTTTGGCCAGTAAAGTCACGCAACCATACGTCCGGCTCGTCGGGATCTGATAAACCAGCTCCAAAGGCCAGCGTGCCGTCACCGCCGCACACATCTTGCAATTGGTGAGCCTGGAGTGCCAGTGCGCAAAGCCGTATCAGCATGCGTTCATCGGTTTCGCTCGGGTGACGTGCCAAGGTAAGCGCGTGGTCTGCGTAATAGCTGTGATCAATGTCGGCAATTTGCAGATTGACTTTAAAAATAGTGGATTTGGTGGCCATGTCTTTTTTGGATGAACACCAAATTTATTCAGTGCAATAAACTGGACTTCAATATATATGAATATAGTTTTCGAGCCTATGAGAACAAGTGCTAGACCCGTCTAGCCAACTCGGTCGCTTTGCCGACATAGCTGGCAGGTGTCATGGCAAGCAGACGAGCTTTTTCTGCATCTGGCAACGGAAGTTCAGCAATAAAGCCTTGCATTAATGCCCGTGTCATCGCTTCGCCGCGGGTGAATTTTTTGAGTTGTTCGTAGGGTTGCGGCAAGCCAAAACGCCGCATTACAGTTTGAATGGGTTCTGCCAACACTTCCCATGAATCGTCCAGATCGTCGGCAATTGCAGCTTCATTGATCTCAAGCTTGCCTAGACCCGTCGCAAGCGACTGGTACGCCAGCACGGCGTAACCCAGTGCTACGCCCATGTTTCGCAGCACTGTGCTGTCGGTCAGGTCACGTTGCCACCGAGAAATAGGCAACTTGTCACTCATATGACGCAACAACGCGTTGGCCAGCCCCAAATTACCTTCCGCATTTTCAAAGTCAATGGGGTTGACCTTGTGTGGCATGGTGCTGGAGCCGACTTCTCCATCTTTAAGTTTTTGTTTGAAATAACCCAAGCTGACATAACCCCATACGTCACGCGCCCAGTCAATCAAAATGGTGTTGGTCCGCGCCACCGCGTCAAACAACTCGGCCATGTAATCATGTGGCTCAATTTGAATACTGTATGGCTGAAATGTGAGACCCAATCCCAGTGGTTCCGGAGTTTCGATCACCTTTTTGGCAAAG
Source organism: uncultured beta proteobacterium (assembly GCA_903856025.1). Taxonomy (GTDB): domain Bacteria; phylum Pseudomonadota; class Gammaproteobacteria; order Burkholderiales; family Burkholderiaceae_C; genus Rhodoferax. Next base: position 846 of record CAIOAQ010000285.1, on the reverse strand, counting down.
GCCTCCCAGTCAAACTCTGGCCAAGCCGAAAGATGGGCATTGAAGTTACCCACCGCACCGTTCATTTTTGCCATCAACTTGACATTGGCAATTCGCTCGCGGGCGGCTACCAAACGAACCACGACGTTGGCAATTTCCTTGCCCACAGTGGTTGGGCTGGCGGTCTGTCCATGTGTGCGGCTAAGCATAGACACCTCGGCAAAAGTATGTGCCATGTCGCGTAGCCTGTTGATGATGCTATCCAGAGCGGGCAACAGCACCTGATCGCGGCCGCTCTTGAGTTGCAACGCGTGACTGGTGTTGTTGATGTCTTCGCTGGTGCAGCCAAAGTGTACAAATTCCTGCACTGCAAGCAGTTCCGGGCGGGCATCAAACTTCGATTTGAGCCAGTACTCCACTGCTTTTACGTCGTGATTGGTGACCTTTTCGATCTCCTTGATGGCTTTCCCGTCACTCTCGGAAAAATTCTTGACCAAACCGAGTAAGTAGGTGCGTGCGCCGGGTGACAAGGGCTTGAATTCATTGAAGCCGCAGTCGCTCAAGGAAATGAACCAGGCGACTTCGACTTGGACGCGTCGGTGCATGTAGCCCTGTTCGCTCATGGCAGGACGTAGTTTTGCAAGCTTGGCGGCGTAGCGACCGTCTAGCGGAGAAAGGGCGGAAATGGCAGAAGTAGTCATGGGCGGCATTGTAGGTGGGCGACACCGGGGGAGCACGAGAATATCCTGCGTGATTTGCCGCTTTGTGTGGCCTAGATCTGGCTGTCAGTTTACAGAAGTCCAGGTGTATAGAATGAAGCCAACACAACCAGGCTCAGCGCAACACAGGCACATGACCATGAAACTT
>CAIOAQ010000284.1 GCA_903856025.1 uncultured beta proteobacterium | reverse complement strand
AGCGCGCGCGATGTCGAGATGTTTGTCTGGCTGGAAGCGCTGCGCGACAAGCAGTGCGAAGACAAGCCGTGTGAGCTTGGGCTGCATGTGGCGGGCAAAGCCGAGCCCAAGGGCGGTTGCCCGGTCAAGATCCACATCCCGCACATGCTCGAATTGCTGGGCACCGGGCGGTTCCGCGAAGCGATGGAGCTGATCGAAAACTGCAACCCGCTGCCCAACGTGACCGGGCGCGTGTGCCCACAAGAGCTGCAGTGCCAGGGTGTTTGCACGCACAACAAGCAGCCCATCGAAATCGGCCAGATCGAGTGGTACCTGCCGCAGCGCGAAAAAATGGTCAACGCCGAGGGCATTGCGGCACGCTTTGCCAATATTCCCGACCCATGGGCCAAAGCCGACAAGCCTCCCGTGGCCGTGGTGGGCTCGGGCCCTGCCGGGCTGATCAACGCCTATTTGCTGGCATCCGAGGGCTTTCCAGTTACGGTATTCGAAGCATTTCATGCCCTGGGCGGCGTACTGCGCTACGGCATCCCTGAATTCCGGCTGCCCAACGACCTGATCGACGATGTGGTTGGCAAGATCAAGCTGCTCGGCGGCAAGTTTGTTGCCAATTTTGTGGTCGGCAAGACGGCCACGCTGGAAGACCTCAAGCAAGCGGGCTTTTGGAAAATTTTTGTCGGCACCGGTGCGGGTCTGCCACGTTTCATGAATGTGCCGGGTGAACACCTGCTCAACGTGATGTCAGCGAACGAATTTCTGACCCGCGTCAACTTGATGCAGGGCCAGCATGAGGACTACGAGACACCGCTGCCAGAAATCCGGGGCAAGCGCATCGCGGTGATTGGCGGGGGCAACACCGCGATGGACGCAGCGCGTACCGCACGCCGTCTGGGCGGCCTGGTCACCATCGTCTATCGTCGCACACAGGCAGAAATGCCGGTGCGTGTCGAAGAATTGCACCACGCGCTGGAAGAAGGCATCGAACTCAAGGTGCTGCGCGGTCCGCGTGAATTCATTGGCGACGAAAAAACCCATTTCGTGACCCACACCCTGCTGGATGTGATCACCTTGGGTGAGCCCGATGCCTCGGGCAGGCGCAGCCCGGTCAGCACCGGCGAGACCGAACCGATGGGGGTGGACCTGGTCATCATGGCGCTGGGTAACACGCCCAACCCGATCATCAAGGACTCCGAACCCAGCCTCAAAACCACCAAATGGGGCACCATCGACGTGGCCACCGGCTCACAACAGACCTCGCTGACAGGGGTCTATTCGGGCGGCGATGCCGCGCGGGGCGGCTCCACGGCCATCCGCGCTGCGGGCGACGGCCAGGCTGCCGCCCGAGAAATCGTCGGCAACATGGACCTCAGCGCCGCGCAGATTCGCACCATGGTGCAGGCCGCCGGGCACTACACCCATCTGGCGGGTGCGCCGCAGACCATTCTTGAAAAGGTCCACCTGGCCGACGGCATTGTGGAGTTCATCGTGCACTCGCCCATGGTCGCGCGCGCGGCGCAGGCGGGGCAATTTGTACGGGTGCTGCCTTGGGAAAAGGGCGAGCTGATTCCGCTCACACTGGCCGACTGGGATGCCAAGACCGGCACCATCTGTCTGGTGGTGCAGGCCATGGGCTCCAGCAGCATCGCCATCAACAAGATGAAAGTGGGCGATGCCTTTGCCGGTATCGCCGGTCCTTTGGGATTGCCCAGCGAATTGCACCGCTATGAAGGTCGCCAGACGGTGGTGTTTACCGCAGGTGGCCTGGGGCTGCCGCCGGTCTATCCGATCATGCGCGCACACCTGCAGCTGGGCAACCATGTCACGCTGATCGCGGGCTTTCGCAACTCTGACTTGCTGTTCTGGGTCAAGGACGGCGAACGTGTTGCGCGCTTGCAAGCCTAGATTGGCGACCTGCTTGATGTCATCTACACCAGCAACGACGGCAGCTTTGGCAGCAAAGGCTTTGTCACCACGCCGCTGGAGGCCATGCTCAAGGACAAAAAATCCAGCAAAGGCCGCACCATTGCCGAAGTCGTCACCATCGGCCCGCCGTTGATGATGCGCGCAGTGAGCGACCTGACCAAGCCCTTCGGCGTGAAGACCGTGGCCAGCTTGAACTCCATCATGGTGGATGCCACCGGCATGTGCGGGGCCTGCATGGT
>CAIOAQ010000283.1 GCA_903856025.1 uncultured beta proteobacterium | reverse complement strand
CATGAAGATCACCTGTTGCTGGCGTTGAAAAGCTATGAAGATGATCCCAATAGACTGCAGTCGATCGTATCCTGGCCTTGGATTATTTCGGCACTTTTAGTTTCACTTATGAATTAGAAATGGAATAACTTCACTGAGAACGGCCGGATCACCGGTTTCAGCACCGAAGTGGTCGAGGCGGTCCTGAAGGAAATCAAGGTTCAAGGCAATTTTCAATCTTTGCCTTGGGCCCGCGCCTATGAGACAACTCAGAATACGGAAAGCACGCTCATCTATTCGATTGGTCGAACCAAAGAGCGAGAAAAATTCTTCAAATGGGTGGGTATCATTGCGCCGGCCGACTATTACCTTTTTTCCTTGCTGGGCAGGAATCTGAAGTTTGACCAACTTGACGAGGCCAAAAAATATCAAATCGGCACGGTCAACGAAGATGTTGGCGAGCAATTTCTGGTCTCCAAAGGCTTCGTCAAAGGGAAAAATCTGCAGTCCAGCGTCAAGTACGGGTTCAACTACGAAAAGCTCAAGCTGGGGCGTGTGGACCTCTGGATAATGGGCGAGTTGACCGCCTATTACCTGGCCCGACAGGCGGGTGACGATCCGGCCAAAGTGCTGGCCAAGGCGCATCGCATTACCGAACTCGGAAGCGATGGCTACTACATGGCATTTGGAATCAATACGCCAGATGCACTCGTGGAGAGGTTCCGCAATGGGCTAGAAACGGTCAAAAAGAACGGAACTTTCGATGCCTTGAAAGGGAAATGGCTTTGATCATGCGTCCCGGCACTTCGATGGGGTCGCTGGGTGGGCGCCTGGTGTTGGCAACGCTCAGTTTTTGTCTGGTTTTTACGCTGCTCATGATCGTGGTATCGACCTTGTCGGCGTGGAAAACAGGGGTTGCCGCCATGACGTCCGAACTGATGCAAATTGAGCAGGTGTACCAGGGAACTCTGTCCAAATCCATTTGGGAGATGGACCGCGAATCGCTTCAAACCCATCTCAGCAGTGCCGCAAAGGTGTCTGCGGTGGGGCAGGTGACACTGAAAATTACATCCACCAACCGGGCCCCGGAAACTCTGGTAAGCACCAATGCCGGCTGGTCGGCGTCAAGCTGGGCCCCGACGCGGCGTCTTGCCTTGACTTACGAGCCCTACCCGGGGGCCAGCGAGACCGTGGGTGAGCTCACGCTATACGGTGACGAGCGGGTACTTTGGGCCCGTTTGCGCGGCGAGGTCAGCACCATCGTCGCTACCCAGATCATTCAGTCCTTGTTGCTGGCGGGCCTGATCATGCTGATGTTCACCCGTTTGGTGACTGTTCACGTTCAGCGTATTGCCAGCCACCTGGGGCAATTGGCACCGTCAAACCTGGGGCACACACTGGTCCTCAATCGGAAAAAATTGCACCATGATGAACTGACGCTGCTCGTCACCGGCGTCAACGAGTTGCAGGACAGTCTGGCCGATTACCTGGCGAAACAGGAACGCTCCGAACGTGAATTGGCGAAGCATCGTGATCGGCTGGCTGAGTTGGTCCAGGATCGCACGGCCGAGCTGGAGGCCCTGGCCGCCGCGCAGAAAGTTGTGTTGACGTTGTCCAATCGGATTATTCACGCGCCACTTGCGGAAATCGATCACTACAATTTTGAGTGTCTGCGCGATATCGCCATGCGGCTGAACGCCAGTGATGCGGTTTGGTATGTTATAGACCCGGGCGGCAACGAGTACCGGGCATTTCTGGAGTGGCACGCTAGCACGACGGCAGCACCGAAAACTGGCGGTTTTTCTGTGGACGGCTGGTCACGCTTATTGGCCACCCTGGCGCAAAACAATCTGGTTACGTTCCCTTCGCAGGCCGCGTTGGCCGCTGCGGTCACTCCAGACGAATCGGCACCGTTCGCCGCGTTGGGGCTAGAAGCCACGGCATTTGCAATGCTGCGGGGCGCCGACGAACAATTCGGTTTTTTAGTTTTCGGCAAGCGGATGGAAGTGCCCCAATGGCGATCCGATGAACTGGCGCTGTTGGCGATGACGTCCCAGATGCTGTTGCAAAGTGCACGGCACAAGGCTCAGCTTGTCGACATCAGCGAAGCCCACCGTGCCTTGCAAACGGCCAACACGCGCCTGGAAAATCTCGCGCGCACGGATCCGCTAACCGGACTTCCAAACCGGCGCCACTTCGATGAGTTCAAGGACAACGAGTTCTGGCGCTCCAAGCGGAGTGGGCAGCCCTTGGCGCTGCTGATTTGCGACATTGACTTCTTTAAGGGGTACAACGACACCTATGGCCAGGCCCAAGGAGACCAGTGTCTGTGCGCGGTTGCCGGAGCGTTGCGCAGCAGCCTGCGGCGTGCCGGCGATATGGTGGCGCGCATCGGCGGCGAGGAATTTGCTGTTCTGCTACCCGCCACGATCAAGGAACCGGCTTTGACACTGGCCGAATCTTATAGAAAGGCCGTTGCTGATTTAGCCATTCCACACTCTGCCTCCAGTGTGGCGGCATATGTCACGATCAGTATTGGACTAGCGGTACTTGATTTGGAGGGGGCCGACGATTTTGACGCACTGTTCAGGCAGGCCGATCAGGCTTTGTACCGCGCGAAAGCGGGTGGGCGAAATCGTGTCGCCTACGCCGTGCCGATGAAAGACATTCTCGATGAACAGTGCACATCATGAAAGGGCTTATCTCCGCGTTGATGGCAACCATTCTGACCCTGCCCCTGCAGGCCCAAACCATTCATGGCGTAACGGAAGAGACCTCTTACAGCTTCCTGAAGGACGGCAAAGTAGTTGGCTCGGCGACCGAAGTGGTTGAATTGAGCCTGAAGCAGGCCGGGCTTTCTGATTACCAGATCAGTCTGTATCCATGGGCCAGGGCCTATGACATGGCGCTCAAGGAGCCGAACGTGCTGATTTTTCTGATCGCCCGCACATCGGCGCGAGAGCTGCAGTTCAAGTGGGCGGGTGAGATCATGAAAATTCAGTTCCACTTTTATCGACTCAAGGGCCGCAATATTGTGGTCAAAAATCTTCAAGATGCCAGGAATTTCAACATTGGTGTGATGCGCGATGATGTCCGACATCAGTACCTGAAAGAGAAGGGATTCTCCCGGCTCGTCGTGTCGGCTCAACAAGTGGACAATTTCCGTAAACTGCTGAATGGGCAGGTTGATATCGTCCCCATGCCAGACGACGATGCGGCATCCCTGTGCAAAGAAACACACTTCAGTTGCGAAAATTTGGAGAAGATCTACACGCTCGACGAAATGTCCACAGGGCTTTATATGGCTTACAGTAATTCGACACCGGACGCCATCGTTGAACGAACCAAGAGTGCTTTCGAGAAAATTCGGGCGGCCGGGGTCGTCAAAACAGTTCTGCAACACACGTCACTCCGGGCGAACCCTGCTGTACCAAACCATCAGTGATCATTCGAGACCTGGCATGATGTGGCCAGCGCAGGCCACTGCGCCAGTGGGCGCTATGCACAATCGTCGTCTGGGTGGTTGCACCAAGTTTCAGAATAAAAATTGACTGTAACCCCCGTTACATCGGCACAAACAGCTCTCAAATCTGTAGCATCACCTGCCAT
>CAIOAQ010000282.1 GCA_903856025.1 uncultured beta proteobacterium | reverse complement strand
GGGCTTCCAGGGCGGCGGGCTCGAAGGATTTGGACAGTCTGTTGAGGCCTGGTTGCTGCAATGTGTCGTTCATGGTGTGTTTGGCTTGGTTGCCGCCCATGCCCTCTGGGGCAACTGGATGCGAAAGCGGCATTCCTAAACAGGTGCCGCCATGGGTATAAGACGGGAAGCGTGGATTTTATTCGACGCCGCGGCGTTCTTTGATGTAGTCCACCAGTCGATCCGGTGGCATCGGGCGACCCAGCAAGTAGCCCTGCAGGATGTCGCAACCGCAAGTTCGCAAAAAATCGGCTTGTTCTAGCGTTTCAACGCCTTCTGCGACGACGGTCAGGCTCAGGGCGCGCGCCATCTGGATGACCGCCCGGACAATCGCGGCGTTCTCAGCGTCCTCGGGCAGGCCTTGGACAAAACTCTGATCAATCTTGAGTTCTCCGACGTAAAAGCGCTTGATGTGACCAAAGGATGAATAGCCGGTACCGAAATCGTCGATGGAGAGCGAAAAACCAGCTGCATGGAAGGCATCAAGCACCACCGCTCCGTCTTCGTCCATCAGGGCACTTTCGGTCAGCTCAAATTCAAAATGTTGGGGGTCTTCCCCAAAGCGCGCGAGGGTGGCACCAATATGCTCAACCAGACCGCAACCATGCAGCAATTGGTGGGGTGACACGTTGATGGAAACTCTGCGCAACGCCACTCCACGGGTGCGCAGGTGGGCCAGATCACGGCAGATCTGGTTCAGCACCCAGTCCCCCAGCTCCGCAATCAGACCACAACGTTCCGCGACTGGAATAAATTCACCTGGCGACACCTGTTGCCCATCTGGTTGTCGCCACCGCGCCAGGGCCTCAACCCCGGCCAACTGTTGTGTTTGCGAACGGATTTGAGGCTGGTACGCCACCCACAGCCCACCCCCCTTGTTTTGCAAGGCTTGGCGCAGGCCTGCCTCAAGTTCCAGGTCTTTGCGAACCCGTGCATCAATGGCTTCGGAAAAAAATCGGAAGCCGTTTTTACCGTGGGTTTTGGCGACATACATGGCCATGTCGGCGCGTTGCAGCAAGACAGTGGGGTCGCTGACGTCACAAGGCAACAGCAGCACCCCGATGCTGAGCCCGACATGGCTTGGGGTGGGGGTCGTCAACAGGGGGTGGGCCATGGTTTCGATCATTTGGCTCGTCACCTTGGCGGCGTTGTCCGGGTCGCCAATGCCATAGAGAATGGCCGCGAACTCGTCGCCACCCAGGCGGGCCACCACGTCGCCGGAACGCAGCACAGCGGTCAGGCGCTGGCTGATCATCCGCAGGGCTTGGTCACCCGCGGCGTGCCCCAGGGTGTCATTGATTTTTTTGAAATCATCCACATCAATGAACAGCAGCGCAGCCCCCTTGGGTTCACGTGCTGCGCGTGCCGCGGCCTGGCGCAATTCGCGTTCGAACAAACTCCGGTTGGGCAAGCCTGACACCTGGTCATAAAACGCCATCATCTGCAATTGCTCTTCTGCGCGCACCATGCGCCGGCGCAACCCCGCGGTCAGGCGATACGTCAGCATCAGGGCGACGGCGGCAATCGCCAGCACGCCCAAGGCGTATTCAAGCATGCGCCAGTAGAGCGAGGTAAAGCTGACGTGCAGCAGCAAGATGCCAACCTGACTGCCCTCCAGGCGCACGTCTTCGCGCAACACCTCCCCCAACCAGTGGTGCCCCACCATGGTGGATGTGGCCACCTGTTTCTGGGGTGGGGCTGGGTTGCTGGGATCCAGCCATGGGGGAAAGGGCCAAGCACCTGTGATGGCAAGGCGTTCGCCATCCGCCCGATACAGCGCGGCACCGGTGATGCGTGGTGTCAATTGAACGGCCCCCAGGGTTTCCTGGGCTGCCTTGAAATCCTTGAATACCAGCGCGGCAGCACTGTTGGCACCGATGATGGCGGCTTCGGTGCGCAACTCCTCGTGCATTTGCTGGTAGCCGATCACATACTGGTACACCATCAGCAAAATGAAAGCAATCAGCAGGGCCAGTCCGGTGGACAGCAGGCTCAAGCGATTGGAGCTTCTGATGCGGTCGGTTTGAGGCTTCATGGGGTCACTCTGCTACTTTGCGTGCCAGACGCAGCGCTTTGGAACTTATCATCAGTCCGGCTTGGCGGGCAGCACGCAGATCAATGTCAAACACAATGTGCCCGTTATCCACTTCAAGATTGATCATCACACCGCGTTGCAGGTATCCCGGTGAATCGCCGACGAACAGCACGCCGCCGGAGCGCAAATTGGGCACCACACGTGCCGGCCCGGTGTTGTCGTTGGGTGACAGGTAAAGGGCGTGGCAACCTGCAGCGGTGGTGGCATTGACACGCAGCACCTGCAGGGGTTTGCCTTTGATGATCTTGCCACTGAGCAGGTCCAGCACGGCGGTGACCGGCCCTGCATCCAGGTAGCACAAGGTCAATCGGTCTGTGGGCTGGCTGGCTTGGATTGGCCAGTCCACAAACAACAGCATGTTGACCAGGATGGCTGCTTTCAATTCGGCTTCGGGCGCTTGTGGCTGTGCCTGTGTCTGCGGGCTCAAGGCGAGCAACAGGACCCAGAGGACAAGCCGAACGACTTCGACAGGCTTGCGCATCAACGGCGGCTCACAGGCGTAGGGTCCAGCTCAGTCTGAACTGGCGGCCATCTTGCGCCAGCGCATTCTGGACAAACACCGATGAGGCGGGATCGCGGTAGAGGGCATTTCCCACGTTGTAGATCCCCAGTGTGAACTCGCCCAGACCCGGCAGGGGGGCCGATGTCAGGGTGAGGTTGAGCACACCGTAGCCCGGTACGCGGTTCACCAGCGCACGCCGCTCTGACATGGCTTGCCACTCGCCAGCCAGCGTCCAGCCAGCGGTCACAGGCTGGGCAAACACCAGCTTGCCCAGCCATTGCGGCGAATTGCCGAGTTCGCTGCCGTCGGCGGCGCTGGACCACTGCCGTGACAGGCTGGCGCGCACACGCTGGCCGCTGGGCCAATGCTTTTCGGTATCC
>CAIOAQ010000281.1 GCA_903856025.1 uncultured beta proteobacterium | reverse complement strand
GGAACCGCTACTAACACTGCAACCAATCCGACAACGGTTTTGGGCACATATTACGTCGCCGTGGGTGATGCCGCTGCGCTTTATCAAAGTACAGACGGAATTAACTGGACTGCCATCATCACTGGGCCGACAAGTGCGCTCGTAAATTTCCGCGCCGCCACATACGCATTTGCGAATTTTTTTGCTGCTGGCTCAGGCGGACAAATTTTTTACAGCCACGATATGGTTACTTGGACAGCGGCCAGTGCGACCAACACAACACAACAATTGAATGGGCTGGCCACCAATGGTGTCACCGTGGTGGCAGTCGGCAACAACGGCACGATTTTGTCGTCTATTAACGGTGTTAGCTGGAGTACTCCTGCCATACCCGTCAGCAACAACCTCAATGCTGTAACCTACTCGAGTGCTGGCTTCTGGATTGCCGTCGGAGACAACGCAACCGTGCTGACCAGTCCAGACGCTGTCACGTGGACGGTTCAAAGTGCAATCACTCCGGCCATCACAGCCAACCTTGCCTCAGTTGGCGTGCAGTACACGGCCGCAACCACAACCACTGCTGCCTACTACACCTATGTCGCGGTTGGTACGGGGGGAACAGTGCTGACAAGCAACGACGCGATTAACTGGACTAGCGCCAATTTGGGTACCACCGCGAACCTGACAGCAGTTGCAGTGCCATCCACCAATAGTCAGTTTCTAACGGTTGGAATGGCAGGCACCGTCTTTACCAGCACGAATGGCATTAGTTGGACGCAGCAAAATCAGACTACACCAGCTGTCATTCCAGGGCTAACAACCAGCCTTTGTGTGCCGACTGACTGGCTGGGAATGATTTCCGCTCAAGCGCAGTATGTGACCCTCAGTGGCATCGGGGCAAACTGCAATTCACACTGAGTTGTTTCACTCGTCTCGATCTTGATTGCTCTGTTTTATAGAGCAATCAATCGTGCATCTACGAGGGCTTGAACCGAGTTTTTTATCTAATTCTCGATTCAGTGCCCAACGTGCAGCTTGGCATGAATGCGCTGGGTCGTACGCCACACCGCCCACAACACCACCGGCACCAAAGCGCCTGCGGCCATTTCGGGGTTGATGGGTAACCCCGCGGCCTTCAGGGCCTTGCCGCCATACAGCAGCAGGCTGATCACGTAATAGGAAATCGCTGCAATAGACAAGCCTTCAACGGTACTTTGCAAGCGCAATTGGGTTTCTTGCCCGCGGGTAAGTTTTTCCAGCAATTGCTGGTTTTGCACCTCCGTGGCGATGTCAACCCGGGTGCGCAACAAGTCACTGGTGCGTGCCACCCGTTCCGACAACGATGCCAGGCGTTGCCCGGTGGCGGCGACAGTCGCCATGGCGGGCGATAAACGCCTTTGCATGAATTCGCCAATGGTTTGCGTACCGGGAATGGCCTTTTCACGCAGTTCGACAATGCGCTGGCCCACCAGCGTGTAATAGGCCTGCGTAGCGGCAAAACGGTAGTTGTTTTCAGCCGTGGCACGCTCCACTCCACCAGCCAGAGACACCAGCGTGTCCAACAGTTCCTGATCAGAGGAAGATTTGTTTTCCAGCTCAGCGGTGATCCGCACCAAAGCGGCTTCGGACTGCGTCAGCATCGGCCCCAAAGCTTTTGCCACTGGCAAACCGCGCAACGCCATCAATCTGTAAGTTTCCAGTTCAAACAGACGCTGCGCAATGCGCCCGGCACGGGTTTGGCTGGTGTCGGTTGGCGCAATCACCAAAATTCGCTCAAAACCATCAGGCTGCAGCCGAAATTGGGTCAGCGCCCAAGAGTGCCCCATGGGGTGCACATAACCCTGCCGACTTGTAAAACCACCGCTTTGGTCTGACCTGTCCGCAACGCTGCTCCCCATCAGCGAAGCAACCACCGTGCGTCCGCCAAACCAAGTCACCGCCTGCGCCATGAGCGCCGGTGCATCGTCCAGTGGCGCATTCACCATGGCCAACTGCACCGCTGCCACCGTGCAGCCCGGAATTTCTGCCAACCACTGTGCGGACACCACCAGCTCCTTCAACAAATCAGGCTCGGACGCGCCCAACGCCGCATGGCGAGGCAACGGCTGCACGATGGAATAGCGGGTGAACTCGGTGTGGCGTTCCCATTTGACGGTGAAGCCGTCAAGTCGCAGGCGTAAGAAGTTGTTCTTTAGATAGTCCAGTGGCAACTCGGCTTGACCTGGCAACCGACGCAAATGTGCAGCTTCGGCTTCCCGGCTGATGCCTTCGTTGAGCACCGCCACATAGGTAATGAGCGCAGGCAAACGGACACGTGCTGAAGGTCTAGCGTGCACCTCGTTGTGCAAGGCCGCGCGCTGGGGATCGTCCAACGGGAGCCATCTCTGGGCAGATTGCGACGAGTCTGTCGGTGTGGTGTTTTGCATAGATTGATTTTGTGCCGAAGCAGGGGGATTTATAAGCGACTGACAAACGTTGACACAGCCGGGTGTAGCCGTGCAGGTTTGCGTTTAATGACCGTGCCCACGTTGATGCAGCAGACAGCCTGCTCGCCATCGGCAAGTTGAAAGAGCCGACGGATAGCTGGCGAGCGCATCGCCTGCCCACTCGTCAAACTGCTGCCAAATGCCATGCTGTGTGCGCAAAGCAAAAAGTTTTGAATGGCCGCCCCCAACGACACCATTCGCTCCAGTGGATCGATTTCTGGTTCGCACGGCCCAAGGCGTGCAATGGCCAGCGCTAAAAATGGGGCGCGAAAGGCTTTTTCACGGGCTTGCTCAACTTGCTCGGATGTGGCGCTGGCATCGCGCTCTATCAAGGCCTGGGCAAAAACATCGGCCAGCAACGTTCGTTTATTTTCTGGCACCAATACAAAGCGCCATGGTCGAATTTCACCGTGATCCGGCGCAGCCGCTGCCGCGCAAAACATATCACGAACCTGATCTTCACTTGGCCCCGGTGCCGCCAACCGCTTGGGCAAAATGTTTTGGCGCGAAGTGATCAAGGTCAGGGCAAATGCCGACAATTCATTGCCCGACAAATGGACAGTCGAAGTGTGCGTCATGGTGCGCTGGTGCCGTTGACATGCCGCTGCACATGCGCCAGCAGACCATCGCATGCATCCTCCACTAAGTCCAGCACAGTTTCGAACCCTGCATCACCGCCGTAATACGGATCAGGTACCTGGGTTGCAGAGTATTTTTTACAAAAATCGGTCAATCGTCGCAACTTGTGCCGGTACTCATCAGGGCAATCGTCTTTCAAGAGCAGCAGGTTGTTCTCATCCATGGACAGAATTAAATCAAAAGAGGCGTAATCTGGTGCTGCTATTTTGCGGGCCCGCAAGAGAGACAAGTCGTAGCCACGCCGTGCAGCCGCCTCTTGCGAACGTGCATCTGGTGGACTACCCGGGTGGTAGTTATGGGTACCCGCCGAGTCCACATGAACTTGCGTCTGCAACCCCAAGTCGCTTATTTTTTGGCGAAACACGCCATCCGCACTGGGACTGCGGCAGATGTTCCCCATGCAAACAAATAATACGGAATAGCCCATGTCCATGGCCTCATTGATATTTCAGTCGCAAAGCTTAACTTGAAATGCACTGCAATAATCGGGTCACGCCCAAACCTTGCGCACCGCATGTATGACCTCAACCCCGTTCCACGCCTTGATCACAGCCGAAGCGCTCAATCGTGACTGTTTTTGCCGCACTCTGAATGTAGAGCGCTTAAGAGAGCAGCTTGAGACCGAGCCGAGCCTGCAGGGCATGATGGAAAATATCACAAAGACCCGGCCTAATTTATTCTCCAGCACCGTGGTGTTCATTTCGACTGAAATGCAGCGGCAAATTACCGCCACTGTAGCTGCCATTGAACACGTTGCTGCTCTTCCTGGCTACCAGATGCAGGCGCTGTCTCGTGCAGACGCTTCGGCGCAGCACAATTTGGGCCCGTTGGGTGTGTGCATGGGCTATGACTTTCACCTGAGTACCCAAGGCCCTCAAGTGATCGAGGTCAACACCAATGCTGGTGGCCTGCTGCTTAATGTGGCACTGGCACGCGCGCAGGAGGCTTGTTGCGATGAGTTGAACTGGGCGTTCCCATCCAATGCTCGGCGTGATACCTTGCGTCAAACGATATTTGACATGTTTGCCGAAGAATGGCGATTGCAACGCGGTGTCTTGCCCTGGCGTTCGCTGGTGATTGTCGACTCCGCACCCGCAGATCAATACCTCGCCCCTGAATTTGAGCTGTTTCGCCAGCTGTTTGCAGAACACGGCATCCGCGCCGCCGTCGCCGACCCGTCAGAGTTGATTTGGCAAGGTGGAAAGTTGTTGCACCAAGGTGCGCCAGTGGACATGGTATACAACCGACTGACCGACTTTTACCTGACCGAAAACGCCCACCGTGCGCTTCGCCAAGCCCACGAGACGAATGCAGTTGTTCTGACACCTCACCCGCGTGCCCACGCTTTGCTGGCGGACAAGCGCAACCTGATTGCCTTGAGTCAGAGCGAATTGCTGCTGGCTTGGGGTGCATCAGCGGTTGACCGCAAGGTGCTCGCCAACAATGTACCCGTCACCCGCTTGGTCACACTGGAGCGCTCCGACGAACTTTGGAGTCAACGTCGTCAGCTATTTTTCAAACCGGTGGCAGGGTATGGTGCAAAGGCCGCTTACCGCGGTGACAAACTCACCAAACGAGTTTGGAGTGAAATTTTAGAAAATGACTTTGTGGCGCAGTCACTCGTCCCCCCCAGCGGCCGCATGATTGAAGTTGATGGCGCGCAGACTGACCTGAAGTTTGACATCCGTGCCTACACCTATGGTGGTCAGGTGCAGCTGCTGGCAGCGCGCATGTACGCGGGTCAAACCACCAACTTTCGTACCCAAGGCGGCGGCTTTGCGCCGGTGATTGTGGTGCCCGATTCGGTAGCCATCTGATGTGTGGCATTTGTGGTGAATTTCGATTTGACGACTCTGCGCCTGACAGGGCAGCCATCACCCGCATGTCTGATTCCCTGGCAAGACGCGGACCGGACGATGCAGGTTTTTTTCAGGATGGTCCCTTGGCGTTTGGTCATCGACGGTTGTCCGTGATTGACCTTTCCATTCAGGCGCACCAGCCCATGGTGGATACCACGCTTGCGCTCACACTGGTGTTCAATGGCACCATTTACAACTACCGTGAACTTCGCGCAGAACTGTTGGCACTGGAATACACCTTTTTTTCGGAGGGTGACAGCGAGGTCATTTTGAAGGCTTACCATGCTTGGGGTGAGCAATGTGTCACACGTTTCAAAGGCATGTTTGCGTTCGCCATCTGGGACCAGCGACGCAACCAGTTGTTTTTGGCGCGTGATCGTTTTGGCATCAAACCACTGTATCTGAACCAGACTGGTGAACGCTTGCGCTTTGCGTCTAGTTTGCCTGCACTACTGGCCGGTGGCGACGTAGACACCACGCTGGATGCCGTGGCCTTGCACCACCATTTCACACTGCACACGGTCGTACCCGCGCCGCGCACGGTGCTCACTGGTGTACGCAAGTTGCCTCCCGCCACCAATATGCTGGTCCAACCAGATGGTTCAAATACGCAAAAGCTGTACTGGACGCTGGACGCCACGCGACCTGAAAAGACGTGGTCTGAAGCAGATTGGCTGAATGCTACACGTGAACAACTGAACCAAAGTGTGAAGCGTCGCCTGCTGGCGGCGGATGTGCCGGTGGGTGTGCTCCTTTCTGGTGGACTTGACTCCAGCCTGCTGGTGGGGCTGCTGGCCGAACAAGTGCCCGATTTGCACACCTTTTCCATCGGGTTTGAAGACGTGGGCGAAGGCTCCGAGAAGGCTGACGAATTTGAATACTCTGACCTGATTGCACAGCACTTTCATACCCGCCATCAACAGTTCAGCATACCTAACCACGAGGTGATGCAACGCTTGCCAGAAGCAGTGGCGCAAATGACCGAACCCATGGTCAGCCACGATGTGATTGCTTTCTATTTACTTTCTGAGCGTGTCTCAAAAGAAGTAAAAGTTGTCATGTCTGGTCAGGGGGCTGACGAGGTGTTTGGTGGTTACTTCTGGTACCCCAGCATGAACGCGGCTGCGGGCACCCCACTTCAACGGTTTAGTCAACATTATTTTGACCGTGACCACGCCGAATACCTGCAAATGATCACACCGGCCTTTCAGGTCGGAGATGTCACCTCTGAATTCATTTCGGCCGAATTGTCCAAACCCAATGCAGATGAATTCCTGGATCAGGTCTGGCGGCTGGATACAACCACGCTGATTGTTGACGACCCGGTCAAAAGGGTAGACAACATGCCCATGGCCTGGGGGTTGGAGGTACGAACCCCGTTTTTGGATCACGAACTGGTCGAAATGGCTGCGCACATGCCACCTGAGCTCAAATTGAAAGAAGGTGGCAAATTTCCACTGAAAGCAATCTCAAGAGGGCTGATTCCCGATGCGGTCATTGATCGACCAAAGGGCTACTTTCCAGTGCCAGCACTCAAATATGTACGCGGACCATTTTTAGAGATGATGCGCGGCATTTTGATGTCCGATGCGTGCCTAAACCGAGGTTTGTACCAACCTGCCTATGTCGAAAAACTGTTGGCGGCCCCGGAAGCTCCGGAACACTTCACGAGGATCAATGGAAGCAAGCTTTGGCATCTTGCGCTGCTGGAATGGTGGCTGCAGGTGCATGTGGACCCCTACCGAACGCCCGATCCACAAACTTGATACACCCACTGGTCAAGTCCCGGTGCTTCGCTTGGCGTTGCGTTCGCCCACCAAAGAAAATGCAAATGACAGGGCTTCACCGAGCGATTCCTCGATGGCGTGACGTTCATGCTCCGTCAGATAGAACATCATGTCCACGTCATGGCGTACATACCGCGCGGGCAAACGGTTGAGCGCAACGCAAGCAACATCAGCCAGCATGTCGGCACTGTAGTGCGCATACGACTCTGACATGCGAACGACTTCTTCAAATACAAGGCGTTCGTAGTAGTTGTGAACCTGTTCAAAATTAATGATCATCAAAAGCCTCATCTCGCAAATAAACACGCCAACGGAGTCAACCATATCAGTTGGTGCCAGCTTTGACAAGGGTAATTCCAAGCTAATTCCCAGCCAAGGCGCGTCGATATTACAATTTTTCAGCTATTAAACATGTAGCAGATCAAAAAACTGCGCTATAGTTTAGTTGGTGCGCTGGAGTCTGGGCTTCGTTCATGCTTGAACACGCTGAAACCCTGAATTTCCCAAGGCGACCCTTAACACCCCAGGAGAGACAACCATGAGTAATAAAGAAAACGCCGCGATCGGACCACTGCTGAGTCTGCTGGAGTCAAGATACGCGATTCGTGTCTTGTGGGCTCTTAAAGACAACCACCCACAAACTTTTCGCTTACTTCAAGACAGTGTCGGTGCCATTACCCCGAACACGCTGAATACCCGCATCAAAGAATTGCGGGCAGCAGGCTTGCTCGATCACAATCAAAATGGCTATGTGGTCACCACGCTGGGTGCTGATTTACTCAAACGCATGGGTGACCTGTCTGCTTTTGCCACCAAGTGGGCAACAAGCCAGGCTAAAAAAAGCGCCTGAGCCATTGAACGTCTGACCTCTAGAGAACAACACACATGACAACAACTGCATCAGGACTCAGTTATGAGGACACCGTCATTGGCGCCGGAGATCCCGCCACCAAAGGCCAACGGGTCACGGTACATTACACCGGCTGGTTGTACAAGGACGGGGAGCAAGGGGCAAAGTTTGATTCCAGCAAAGACCGTCGCGACCCATTCGTGTTTAATCTGGGTGCTGGCATGGTGATTCGCGGATGGGACGAAGGCGTGGCTGGCATGCAGGTTGGCGGCACGCGGGTGCTGATCATTCCCCCTGATTTGGGCTATGGTGCGCGCGGTGCGGGTGGCGTGATTCCCCCGAATGCCACCTTGAAGTTTGAAGTCGAGTTGTTGAACGTGAATTGAATTTCGCCCTGAATCGGCTCTTCTGAGCTGGATTTTGCGGCACATCAAAGCGGGCTAATTTCAAGCCCGCTTTTTTTGTGACTCACCCACTTGAAATACAGTCCAACCACCTCAACTCCTTGCATCGTTAATCCTCTATTCAGCGAACAGAATGTCTGCTACACATCCGCCCCACACCACTGAAAACTCTTCCGCACCTGGTTCCAAGGACACACACATCGTGAATGATTTGAATGCAGCCATGGCCAATTTTGAATCCGATGCCCTGGCCAAGTGCCAGGCTGATCTGGCCGATCTACAAGCTAAAAGTGCTGATTTGGCTGACCAATACCTGCGTGCAAAAGCAGAAGCCGAAAACGCCAGACGTCGCGCTGAAGATGAAATTTCCAAGGCGCGTAAGTTCGCTGTCGAAAGCTTTGCGGACAGCCTGCTACCTGTTCTTGACAGCTTGGAGGCTGGGCTAGCGGTCAAAGATGCCAACCTTGAACATATTCGCGAAGGCGCTCAGGCGACGCTTCGTCAGTTGATCTCTGCCATGGAACGCAACAAAGTTGTGGCCATCAACCCTGGGGCGAGCGACAAGTTTGATCCCCACTTGCATCAGGCAATTAGCATGGTCCCTGCTGACCAAGAAGCCAATACAGTGGTCTCAGTGCTGCAAAAAGGTTATTTGATCGCGGAGCGTATCCTGCGTCCAGCATTGGTGACAGTAGCTGCACCCAAATAAATTGGCAGGATGGCTTGAAAAAAAATGAGCCATCCACACGTTATACACATCTGAATTTCAATTATTTAAGGAAACATCATGGGAAGAATCATTGGTATCGATCTGGGCACCACCAACAGTTGCGTCGCGATCATGGAAGGCAATGTGCCCAAAGTGATTGAAAACGCTGAAGGCGCGCGCACTACACCGTCCATCATCGCCTATCAAGAAGATGGGGAAGTGTTGGTGGGTGCCTCAGCCAAGCGCCAAGCGGTGACCAACCCCAAGAACACCCTTTATGCCGTCAAACGCCTGATTGGCCGCAAATTCGCCGAAAAAGAAGTTCAAAAAGACATCGAT
>CAIOAQ010000280.1 GCA_903856025.1 uncultured beta proteobacterium | reverse complement strand
GGCTGGGACTAGAAGGTTTACCCAGTGACTAAGATCTAGGATAGAACTTTATTATGGGAATTTTTGATGCCCAAGGTGCTAATAGAGCGCATCAGGAAAGAATTTTATTTTTTCAAGGTGAAGTGCTTTCCTATATAAATCAACTACTTAGCCGTTTGTAAGGAAAGAACTATATTATGCTCAAACACTTGTTATTCCGCGCAAATAAAGTCGTAAACAGGTTAATAAAGTCGTAAACGTGGCTCTAGCATTCATGCGGGTTTGCGGGGTGTTGGATTTTTGAGACGATTATTTAAAGTCGTAAACAAAACAACTTTTTGCCTTGACCGCTGGTGAACGCAGAGCGCCAGTTGGGGGTAGTCGCCAATGACTGGTGCCGGGCAGTAGGCTGGGCCCCGCTCAATCCTTGAGGCTCACACCCAAGGTATCCAGCTTCTTTGCATACGAGTCCCTGCGTTTTGCCGCCTTTGCAGCTGTTTCGGAGGCTGCTTGGACTGCCCTTGGCCCCTTTTGCGCAGCAGCTTTGATCAATCCGAACTTGTGAGCAGCATCTGCCTGCGCCCGCTTGAAAGTGGCGATGAGTTCGGCATGGGCAACGGATGGATTCACAGGTACTCCCCTATCTAATAATGCTATTTTCTGCGCTCTTTCGCACTCAGCGCCGTGGAAGGCAGGATGACGCCATGGGGCTTCGAGTGACTGGCTTTAAAGGGTGGACAGGCCATCAATTAGCGTCATTACCCTTAAAGTTTGACGTTAGTGCGAAGCAAGGCTGTTCTCAATTCGCGATTAGCAGGTTTTGAAACATCCACCTTTTGAACTGCCAGGTCGAACGATGAGCCTGGCCTGATGCTGGTTGGTAGTATCTTTTTTGCGGGATTCGCAGTGGGGTACGTGCCCTGACCCGGACACATGCGAACGGAAAACCCGAATTCTTCGAGTACGCCTTTCGCGTACAACTCCGCCAACTGTTGAAACGTCACGAAGGCTGAGCGTTTAACTTCTTTTAATCCTGGCTCACGAATGTCACGAACGATCTCGAATTTGCCAAGCGTATCTCGCTGCGTATTGGTAAACGGGTGCAGCAAGAAAACCTGACGAACCCCATTCTGTTTGGACACCCGCGTGTGCTCGACGGCGATATCAGTTAACAGCATATTGTTTTCCTCTTTATTTATGCCACAGCTTGCCCAGCCGCATCAGCCGTCATCCCCCCAAAGTTCCCAGATCATGTTTTTTCAAACCAAGCCACTGGGAAATCGATGCCCCATGAGATGCGAAGTGCTCAACATGGGCAACCCTCACCCTGAGGGCAAGGACTTTAACTGAACGACAGCAAATTGCATGTCCATATTGCAATGTGACAGACAGCTTTGGGTCGGATGTTCACATTGCCTTCGTGAACCTGTACATCATCGAATCCATTGATTGGAACTTTGTAACAGTTCAAAATTCGCCTACCCACACATAAGTACGAGCAATCAAATTGGCAGAAATGTACCCCTCTGACCTTTTCGAGGTTCCTTCGCCTCTGCTCGGTTGGCTACCGCAGGAGACACTTTTCAGCCTGTCTGAGCACTCGTTAGCAGCCTAAAACGGTACAGTACCCTTTGGACTGAGGCTCAGATTGTCGTTTGCGTTTGCTGCAACATAACCGCCCATCAACCCAATTCCGATTTATGCAACAACGCCACTCAGCCACGCAAGGCGAGCATAGTGCCGCGCACGGCCTTTAGCGGTTCACTGCTGGAGCCCAGCCGGAACGTCGCCACCAACTCGGCCAGGCATTGCGCCTGCTCGCGCAAGCTTTCTGCCGCCGCCGCCGACTGTTCGACCAAGGCCGCATTTTGCTGTGTCATTTGATCAAGTTGGACGACCGAGTTGTTGACTTCCTCAATACCCTGACTTTGCTGGGATGAGGCGGCTGTGATTTCACCAATGATGTCGCGCACCCGCTGCACCGAGCTGACGATATCGATCATGGTTTGTCCGGCACCGTTGACCAACCGTGAGCCGGTTTCAATGCGCTCGACGCTGGCACAGATGAGGCTCTTGATCTCTTTGGCCGCTTCGGCTGAGCGACCGGCGAGGCTGCGCACTTCGCTGGCCACGACCGCGAATCCACGGCCCTGCTCGCCAGCTCGGGCAGCTTCAACAGCTGCATTGAGAGCCAGGATGTTGGTCTGAAACGCAATGCCATCAATCACACCGATGATGTCAAATATCTTCTTCGAACTGGCGTTGATGTCGTTCATAGTGCTGACCACCTGCGCCACCACTGAACCGCCCCGCGCCGCCACGTCACCGGCGGATGAAGCCAGTAAATTGGCCTGATGCGAGGCATCTGCTGTTTGACGCACGGTACTGGTTAAATGCTCCATACTGGAGGCCGCACGCTGCAAATTGCTGGCGGTCTGCTCGGTGCGCACGCTCAAGTCCTGGTTGCCCGATGCGATCTCGGCGCTGGCAGTGGAAATGCTGTCGGTGGCAAGATGTACCTGTCCGACCATCGCGCTCAGCGATTCCTGCATGTCCGCCAGCGAGCGCAGCAGGTGCGCGGTTTCGTCGTTGCCCGACATGTCAATATGGTGATCGGTCAAGTCGCCCTGCGCGATGGCTCGGGCAACTTCGCCAGCACTGTCCATTGGCTTGCAAATGGCCTTGATGTTCATTAGAGTCAATGGTGCAATGATGGCCAGCGCGAGCAGCGTGATGCCGGCGATAGCCCACACCACCCGTTGCACTGTGCTCTGCAGCTTTTGCTGGTTGGTATCGGTGGACTGTTGCAATTCTTCGGCCAGTTTGCCTAGTATGGTCTGGGCTTTTTCGTACATCGGATCGAGCCTGCTGATCGTGGCGGCGGCCACCTGCGCCGACGGATATTTCATCCCTTCAAGCATCGCCGCCATGGGTGCGAACTCGATGCGAAATTGTTGCATGGAAGTCAGCGCCTGCCCCAGTTGGGAGCGCTGTTCATCGAGCATCAACAAGGGTGACAGCGCCTTGCCGGACGTTTCAATCTGCTTGTAAGAGGCCTCCCAGGCCTCACGGAATTTTCCGGCTTCGACCGCGTTTTCATATTGGATGACCATGTCTTTTTCATTTTGCCGCAGCGTGCTCATGGCATAGCGCATGCGGGCAATTTCCGTCAGCGAACTGACATCACGCGTCACCAGATCTGTGGTGATGGCATTGGAATACAACTGCGAAAACACACCCGCAGCGCCCACCAGGCCCAGCGCCAGCATCACTACGGCAACAAAGCTGAACATTCGAAAGCGAATGCTGAAACGGCGCAATATCCTATCAAACTGCATGTAGGGCTCCAGAAAAATTGGCATCGGATTCGCCCTGGTCAGGACTTTCCTACAACTGGCTGCGGGTTGGCGTTGTTGCCCATTGATACGGCCTGAACCAGAATTCCGATTTATGCAACAACGCCGACTTGCACCGGTAGGCGTGCGCCCGTGCTGAGCGCACCAAGAAAAAGCCACCCGAAGGGGGCTTTTGGATCATCGGGAAACCGGTGATCAGTTCAAGGAGACTTTCTTGCCATCCTTGTAGGTGGACAAGGTCATGGACGGGTTTTTCATCTCGCCATTGGGCTCAAAGGCGATGGTGGCAGTTACACCTTTGTAGCTGGTTTCAATCAGCTTTGGCGTGTAGACCTTGGGGTCAACCGAGTCAGCACGCTTCATGGCATCCACCAAGACGAAAGTTGCGTCATAGGTGTATGGGCTGTAAATCTGGAACTGACCGGGGTACTTGGCATCGTATTTGGCTTTCCATGCCGTGCCGCCTGGCATCTTGGCAATGGAGGAACCGCCTTCAGCGCACACCACACCGGCCAAGCTCTTGGCGTCTGCAGCGATCTTGATGAGTTCAGTGGTGCAAATGCCATCGCCGCCGAAAAACTTGACATTGGACAAGCCCAACTGGTCCATCTGACGCAACATGGCACCAGCCTGAGCGTCCATACCGCCGAAGAAAATACCATCAGGTTTCTTGGACTTGATAGAGGTCAGAATTGCCATGAAGTCAAAGGCTTTGTCGGTGGTGAACTGTTGATCAACGATCTCAATGCCTTTGGTCTTTGCAATTCTTGCGAAAACTTCAGCCACGCCTTGACCATAAGCAGTACGGTCGTCAATGACCGCAATGCGTTTGAGATGCATGGTGTCAGCCGCATAAGCAGCCAAGCCAGCGCCCAGGGCGTTGTCGTTGGCAATGATGCGGTAAGTAGTTTTGTAGCCTGGCTTGGTCAAGTTGGGGTTGGTTGCAGCGCCAGTGATGTGTGGGATGCCACAGTCGTTATAAATCTTGGAGGCAGGGATGGTGGTACCTGAATTCAGGTGGCCCACAACGCCTGCAACTTTGGCATCGCACAGTTTTTGTGCCACAGCGGTGCCCTGTTTCGGGTCAGCAGCATCATCTTCAGCAGAAATTTCAAACTTTATTGTCTTGCCGCCAATTTTGATTTTTTTTGCATTCAGCTCTTCAATAGCCATGCGCACGCCGTTTTCGTTGTCCTTACCGTAGTGGGCTTGCCCACCCGATGTCGGAGCCACGTGCCCAATTTTGACAACCATGTCTTGAGCCAAAGCAACACCAGCCGCTGCAGTGATAGCAGCCACGACAGTAAGTTTCAATTCCATTCGCATAGACAACTCCAGATTAATAAAAAATAAAAAATTGTGAATCGGACAATTCAACAAGTAGAACGATACAGCTAGTTTTTAGTCAATAGCCTAGGGTTGTCACTAGTAAAGTGCCCTAATGGATCATGATTTAGATTAATGGAAGGCTTCATTGAAATCCGCCCTGTATTTTTGTAACTAGTAGTTCGCTCCATTAAAACAAATCAGAAGTGTCCCAACGTTCTTCAGAGGAGAACGAGCTGGTTGGACTCGAAATCCCGGTCTGAATCCGATGAGGGTGGCGTAAGTAGTTGATTTATTGGAATACACCGCCGAAAGTGCGCGCTCCAGGCGGCTTTGCACCTCGATGGCGCGGTCATGACTCAAGGCGTAGGCATTGGCCCGCATACTGGTCAGGCGATTCCCGTCGATCTGGTGAACCACCGCAGCGCTGATTGGCAAGCACAAGCAAAATATCAGCAACGCCCTCAGCCATGGGAGAGGCAGGCGAGGCGAGGTAGGGGTGGCGTGGGTCATTCGCGGGCAAGGTTAAGTCTGTTAATTATCCTATTTAATGTAAGGTTGAAAGGCAAGGATGACCAGCCATTGACCAGAAGGTGCCGCTTGAGGCATGCCTCCCAAGCCAGTCGTTGGGTGCAGGACGTTTTTAGATAGCCGCCAGTGCGTCACGGCTATCCGCGAGTTTCGAGCCGAACTAATTCCATTTCTAATTCATTAGTGTAATAATATCTCCATCAATTCAGAT
>CAIOAQ010000279.1 GCA_903856025.1 uncultured beta proteobacterium | reverse complement strand
GGCGGGCGAATAATTGAACGGAGAAGAAAAAACTGGAGCCAGTTGTCGGGCTTGAACCGACGACCTGCTCATTACGAAATCAAAGACCCCTTATTCCCACGTTTTCACCCTACCGGGTCCAACCATTACCGCAATGCGGTGTTTGCTTGCTAATATTGATGTTTTAGGGGGCGTAATTTGGGCGTAGCCGGATGTTCTGGAGGGGGCAAAAACCAAAAATAGGGGGTCAAAGCGGGGGTAAAAGAGAGGGCTAAAATGGGCGGTTTTGAGGGAGTGGAGCCAATTGTCGGACTTGAACCGACGACCTGATCATTACGAATGACCTGCTCTACCAACTGAGCTAAATTGGCACCGACAGAAAGATTGCCATGTTGCCCGCCTGCCGTCAAGCCGCACAGGAAAACGTGCCGTTTGGTGGGATGTATATGCAAGAAACGCCGTTCTAGCGGGCGCGCGCTGCCTTGAACGAATCGCATCTGTGATCCGGTTTCACCGTATAAACCGTTCCTGGGTTCGGGTTCTTTTCCATCGCAGTTCCACAAGTTCCAGGAGCTCATGCTCTAAAGCAATTCCAGCGTGATTTCATCGCGCTGTTTTTCCGTTAGTCTAGGTAAATCCAGAGGTTTTAGCTTAAACATCTCGCAGCCTTTGATTATGCTGTCCGCGTCCAGCATGTGGTAAAACAGCAAAAATTGTTCTTTTATTTGATCCATATTATCATTGAAGAACTTGATTGGTCTCATTTTCGGGTCTTTAGCGAAATAGGAAAAACTATAAATCTGGGCAGTCAAATGCCTCAACTGACTGAACGTAATTCCTGCTTTCTTCAGCTCTTCGTCGAGTTCGGTATTCTGTGTGGGTATTTTAAACATTCAAGATTATGACGAAACGCAAAATTCAATTATTTGCTGCCTCGAAACATTCACAGTTGTGGCTCGGCTCGACTCGCTTGCCTTTCATTGGCGATTTTTTGCAGCCACATTCGAAGTCGTCTTGGTAAGCGGGAATGGCGGATCGGCAGTCTGAACATTTTCCGGTAGCCGTTAAAGTTTTGGCTGGTGCAGAAATGTTAGCTGAAGCACGCACCTCTTGAAATTGTTTCCGCCGTTTCTCCACTTGCGGCTTGACCAGCTTTTCTGCGCCCTGCTCAGTCGGCTTGTAAAAAACCAAGTCCGCGCCGAGATAATCCTGGGCGACGAAATGGTCGGGGTAATTGTGTGGCAACTTGTAATCGAATTTTTGTCCGGGTTTCCTGATACCTGGGGAGTGCTGGTCCTCAAGAGGTTCGGGCACTGGAAGCGTCCGTCCGGAATCCACTTCTGCTTCCGCCGCTTCAATCGCTCGCGTTGCGCTGTTACACTTGGGGGCGGTAGCGACATAAATCGTGGCATGGGCGAGCTGCAGCTTCGCTTCGGGCCAGCCGACTATGCTAATTGCCTGAAATGCGGCATTGGCAACCACCAAAGCCATCGAGTCAGCCATACCGACGTCTTCTGACGCACAGATGACAAGACGGCGGGCGATATACCGGGGGTCCTCCCCCGATCGAATCAGCATTACCAGCCAATAAAGGGCAGCGTCTGGATCACTGCCGCGCATCGATTTTTGATAGGCAGAAATATAGTCGTATTTGGCATCTTTGCCATAAGCCAACGACTTCTTTTGGACACACTCCTCGGCCACTTCGAGCGTGATATGTATTACTCCCGCCTCGTTGGGAGGAGCTACAGCGGCAATTTCTAAATAACCCAGGGCCTTGCGAGCATCGCCATCTGAAATGATCGCCAAATGGCGTAAAGCGTTTTCTTCGTAAGTAATTTTCAACTTTCCAAGCCCGCGTTCCTCATCCTTCAACGCACGCAGCAACAGGGAAAACACGGCATCCTCGGTCAACGGTTTCAATTCATAAATATGAGAACGCGAAACCATTGGCGCTTTGATGACGAACGAAGGGTTCTCGGTGGTGGCACCAATGAGCTTGATTTCACCGCTTTCCACAGCTGACGAAAACGGGGCTTGTTGCGTGGCAATCAGCCGATGGACTTCATCAATAAACAGGATGGTACCAGTCCCACTTTGATTAAGTCTGTTCCGCGCCGTTTTCAGGACGCGCCGTATATCGTCAATCGTCGCTTCGCCGCCAAGCAGATATTCAAACGTGGATTTGGTCTGGTTGGCGATGATATGGCCAAGCGTTGTTTTTCCAATGCCAGTTGGCCCGTAAAAAATGACTGCGCGAATGCAGTCGGCTTCGATGGCACGGCGGAGCGATTTACCTGGGCCAAGGATGTGGGCTTGGCCGGCAAATTCGTCGAGGTTCCGTGGTCGCATCCGATCCGCGAGCGGCTGGTTTTTGGACGCCTTGACTTCCACTTTTGGAGCAATTTCCCCAACGGATTTGGATGATTTCGAGGATTTGCGCGGTTTTGACGGCTCTTCAATTTTGAAGAGCGTTTGGTCACGTTCGTCGTTCGGCATGGCAAAAAAGCAGCAATTTTCAGGCCTATTTGGGGATTCACCTCACCGGAAGCGTCTCGCTCTG
>CAIOAQ010000278.1 GCA_903856025.1 uncultured beta proteobacterium | reverse complement strand
TAGCTCGCCAAAACAGAATTGCTTCCGTGATTTGAATGTTGCTGGAGCGGTCGATGGAATGGTGTCCATACCAGTGCTACGAACAAAATGATTCAAGTCATGGAAATGTATGCTGAGCCTTTGTGAAATCTAATTCTTCAAATTGAAATTGATTTCAATCACTGATGTTTCCGCGCGTTAAGCGCGCAAGAGGGGGCTAGGTTGCAATGTTCGTTTGAGCATTGATCGTCGCGGCATTTATATGCGCGAAGCGCTGTCCGTCCAAAACTTGTGAATAGAATCCCGCATTTTGGATTCTTGTGGTGACAATGCCGGCGCGGCCAGTAGCCCCCGAATAGCCGGGATCAAGTACATAGGTATGAATGATGAAACCTTGGGACGCAGCCTCACGTAGAACTTGCTCCATCGATAGGCGTTTGGTTGGGGCATTGGGCTGCAATGCGCACACCACACCGCGGCATGTTGCAGTACCGGCTGCAGTCCTGAGAAGGGTTCGAAGGTCAGCCAAGGCAAGCGGCCGCTCCTGAGGCGAGCTACCAATGACCTCCATCGTTTGATTTGTCGTCAGGTCCTGGATCGTGCCCCGAAATTGAGCGGTCGTGGCACCAGTCAGGCTTCGGATGATCGTGGACTTGCCGGAGTTGCGATTGCCGATGATTGCAATGAATGGCTTCATGGACGTTGCCTGGCAGAGGGTGGGTGGGCATTGTGGCATGTGCCGACCAAAATCGGCTTGCTGCTTGCGGGATGCGTAAATTTGACGCGCTGCGGACCGCAAACTCTACGATTGAACGGGCTGACTCACGCCCGGTTCACACGTCTCAACAGCTTGCGCTCGAAATCATCCGTCGCGTCCAACGAATCAATCATGTCGTTGGCAGCATTGGTGAGACGGCTGAGATCGGGCCTGGGCAACTCGGCCATGTTCTGGAAAACAATCATCGAGTTGAAATCGTGTTTGGAGCCGATCAGATGTTGCAGGATGATGGTCGCCAAGCGCGCCTTGTCCCGATTCGGCACGCCAAACAAATACAGTGGTGACGCACCGCCCGCCACAAAGTAGTCCACCGGGTAGTCGCGCGCATTGGCTACCCCTGGCACCACGTATCCTTCTGTCAGGCGCTCTGCTCCGACCAACGCATGCAGCTTTTCGCGCAGGTCTTCGTAAAACGTGCTTTCCACCCGCACCCGGTTCAAGAAAGTCAGGTCGTGCACCCTCGTGAGCGCTTGCCCCAGACGCAGTACATTGGCCCCGAGGTCATCCGCTGTGGAATCCAGAAAGAACTCGCCATCGTCTTCCACCAACCCCGCGTCGGCCAACACCTGTGTCAACAAGCGCCCCCGCGTGCCCTCACGCAGCTTCGCAAGGTCATTCTCATAACTCAGGCGCATCAGCGTGATGCCCTGGTCGCTGATGCGTAGGCCACCGGTTGGCGAGGGGGAGATATAGATCGAATACCCGTCCCCGTCAGGGAACGTCCAAGGCGTATCTACGCGCCACAGGGCGTCACCGTGTTGTTGCACGGTGACGCTGCCACACAGGGCGCGGCAAAGGGTGCTTTCCAGATCGAGAGTGTTCATGATTCGCCCCCAAACAAGTCCGGTAGCTCGGCTTGTTTCGGTCCATCGGGTTCGGTTTTCAACCCTTGAATATGCGCTTGTTGCACCAAGTGGTGCAAGGCTCCATCCAGGGTGTGATAGACCTCGCTGATTTGCGCGTAGCCTTCAGTTTTGCGGTTGGCCTGAATATAACGCTAGGTCGCCACATGCACATGGCAGCGAAACTCAATGGTTTCGTGCTCCAGCGCATTCGGG
>CAIOAQ010000277.1 GCA_903856025.1 uncultured beta proteobacterium | reverse complement strand
TTTTTTTCATTGATGCCTGATGTACCAATACACCGACTTTGACCGCGAATTCATCAAAAACCGCGCCGCCCAGCACCGCGACCAGTTAGAGCGCAACCTCAGCGGCGAACTCTCGGATGACGAATTTCGACCCTTGCGTCTGCAAAACGGCTGGTACGTGCAACGCTACGCCCCGATGCTGCGCGTGGCCGTGCCTTACGGTGAGCTGGCCAGCCGCCAACTGCGTGTGCTAGCCCAAATCGCCCGCACCTATGACCAGCCCAGCGACGAGGTTTACAAGGCCGCCACCGAGGGTCAAGCCAAACTGGGCACCACCCACCTGCCGGTGCGTTACGGCCACTTCACCACCCGGCAAAACGTGCAGTTCAACTGGATTCCCCTGACCCAAAGCGCCGATGTGATGGACTTGCTGGCCACGGCCGACCTGCACGGCATCCAGACCAGCGGCAACTGCATCCGCAACATTACCAGCGACGCGCTGGCCGGCATTGCGCCTGACGAAGCCATCGACCCGCGCCCGTATGCCGAAATCATGCGCCAGTGGAGCACGCTGCACCCTGAGTTTGCCTTTTTGCCGCGCAAGTTCAAGATCGCCATCACCGGTGCTGCAGAAGACCGCGCCGCGATTGCCTGGCACGACGTGGGCCTGCGCCTGCTGAAGAACGCCGATGGCGAGGTTGGCTTCAACGTGTTGGTGGGTGGTGGCATGGGCCGCACCCCGGTGATTGCCAGCACGCTGCGTGAGTTTTTGCCCTGGAACCAGATCCTGAACTACCTGGAAGCCGTGGTGCGCGTTTACAACCGCTTTGGCCGCCGCGACAACCTGTACAAAGCCCGCATCAAAATTTTGGTCAAGGCCGAAGGCCAGCACTTTATTGACGAAGTTGAAGCCGAGTTCGCCGACATCCTGGGCCACGACGGTGCCGCGCACGCCATCCCGCAAGCCGAGCTGGACCGCGTCTCAGTGCATTTTCAGGCTCCATCCCTTGATTCTCTTGCGCAATCAACTACAAATAGCATAGCAATTGAACCGACTGGCAAAGAGGCGGGCGAGTACCAGCGCTGGCTGGCGCAAAACGTGCGCGCCCACAAAAATCCGGCCCTGCGTGCGGTGACCCTGTCGTTCAAACGCATCGGTTTCGCGCCCGGTGACGCCACCGCCGACCAACTTGATGCCGCCGCCGACCTGGCTGACCGCTTCAGCGCCGGTGAAGTGCGTGTCACCCATGAGCAAAACCTGTTGCTGCCCTGGGTGCGCGCCACCGATTTGCCGGCCCTGTGGCAAGCCGCCACCCAGCTGGGGGTTGCAAAAGCCAACATTGGTTTGCTCACCGACATGATCACCTGCCCCGGTGGCGATTTGTGCGCACTGGCCAATGCCCGTTCGATTCCGCTGGCACAAGCCATCACCGAGCGTTACCAGGACCTAGACGAGCTGTTTGACATCGGACCGGTGGACCTGCACATCAGCGGCTGCATGAACTCGTGCGGCCACCACCACACCGGTCACATTGGTGTGCTGGGCGTGGACAAGGACGGCCGCGAGTGGTACCAAATTTCCCTGGGTGGCTCCGACGGCAGCAGTTTGAGCGGTGACCCGGTGCCCGGCAAGGTGATTGGCCCCTCGTTTGCCGCCAGTGAGGTGACGGACGTGGTCGAAGCCCTGCTCGACACTTACCGCGAACAACGCACCGCCGGTGAAACCTTCATCGCCAGCGTGCGCCGCCTGGGTCTGGAGCCGTTCAAACTGGCTGCCAACGCCGTGCGCCACGAAACCCGCGACGGCGGCAAAGTCCTGCATGTGCATCTGCAAACCGCCGATGCCGCCACCGATTGAGACTGACCGATATGCAAAACACTCTAACATTGATAGCGGCATCCGCTGACCTGACAGGGGCTACAGGCCTAAAAGTCTTGCAAGTTCCGAACGATGCCGATCCGCGCGAACTGGCGCTGGATGGCGTGACACGCATTGAGCTGCACTTCCCAAAATTTGCCGACGGACGCGCCTACAGCCAAGCCTACCTGCTGCGCCGCCGCCTCGGTTTCAAAGGCGATCTGCGCGCCACCGGCGACGTGCTGGTGGACCAGGTGCTGCAAATGCAGCGCAGCGGTTTCAGCTCTGCCGTGCTACGCGCCGACCAGAACCTGGCACACGCGCAGGCCCAACTGACCCGCTTTGCCAGTTTTTACCAAGGTGATGCGGCCCACCCGCAACCCCTGTTTTCACCCGAAGGAGCCGCCGCATGAGCGCCATTGACCTCAACGCCCGCGCCAGCGCGACGTTTGCGCAAAAGCTCGCCGAAACCCAGGCGCTGCTGAAACAAGCGGCGCAGGATTACGCACCCACCAAGGCGGGTGACGAGCCTCGCGTGACGCTTGCCTGCAGCCTGGGGGCCGAAGACATGGTGATTGCCCACCTGATCAACCAGTTGCAGCTCAACATCGGCATCTTTGTGCTGGAAACCGGCCAGTTGCACACTGAGACCTTGGCCCTGCTGGACCGGCTCAAAGCCACTTCCAGCGCGCCGGTACACATCTTCACGCCGGTCACACAAGCCACGGTTGAATTCGTTGCGCGTGAGGGCAAGG
>CAIOAQ010000276.1 GCA_903856025.1 uncultured beta proteobacterium | reverse complement strand
ACTCCCCGACGCAGACATTGCATTCATCATTGCCGAGAATCCCGACGATCCCTCATTTGTGCCATCGTCGATTTTGTTTGTTTTACTGCCTTTAGTCCCAACAACGGCGTTATGTTTGTGATTCTGCGGTGCATGGATCAACTTAATAGCCATCATGATTCTCCAGTTTTTGACGCACTTGGCGCAATGTTTGCATGGCCGCAAATTCATCCATTTGCTTCTGATCCCTGTAGTCCGCCAGTTTGCGTTGGTCAGCTTGACGCTTGGTCAATACCAGTTTCAAACTAGCCATACGAATTTCCGCCTGCAACAACTGCTCTTCTGCAACTTTGACCTTAGACAACGACACCACCAAGGCGTCTTTCTGTAACACCACGGCTTGCTGTAAACGGGCCATGAACTGATAGTGGTGGTGCAGCAGTTCCGGTGATGTACCTGCATGTGCTGTCCGAACCCAACGCCCCTCAATCTCATCCGAATATTGCTGCAACTGATTCATCTGTTCCAAAGCATGAACGTGGCTAACTCGGTGCCTTTGCAGTTCTGCCAGCGCCTGATCGCGCTTGGATTCGGTCAGGTCAATCGCAATATGCAAATTGTTGAACTTAGACATCACATCACCATGTCAATCATGCGTCACGACAAACTGTCCACCGACTCAAGCGTCGCGGTCAAATCTGTCACGCTCTCTTGCATAGACGCTGCCTCAAACATGTCTTGTTGCAAAAATCGCATCATCGGATCATGCAACGCAATGGCCTGATCCATCGCCCGATCCGATCCGCGCATATAGGCACCAATTTGCACCAAATCCCGGCCTTTTTCGTAGCGTGAATACACTGCCTTGAACCGACGAGCTACATCAAAGTGTTCACGTGAAGTCACGTTTTGCATCACCCGTGAGGCAGACTGTTCGACATCAATCGCAGGGAAATGCCCGGCCTCAGCCAAACTTCGCGACAGCACAATATGACCATCCAAAATGGCCCGGGCCGCATCTGCAATCGGATCCTGCTGGTCGTCCCCCTCTGAGAGCACCGTGTAAAACGCTGTGATCGAGCCCACTCCATTGAGCCCATTGCCACTGCGCTCCACCAATTGCGGCAATTTAGCAAAACATGACGGCGGATAGCCCTTTGTTGCAGGTGGTTCACCAATGGCCAAAGCGATTTCCCGTTGGGCCATGGCAAAACGCGTGAGTGAATCCATCAGCAACAACACGTGTTTACCCTTATCCCTGAAGCTTTCTGCCACCGCAGTGGCATACGCTGCACCTTGCAGGCGCAGCAACGGTGGAGCATCCGCAGGAGCGGCCACCACCACCGAGCGAGCCCGGCCTTCTTCGCCCAAAATATCTTCGATAAATTCCTTGACCTCACGACCCCGCTCACCGATGAGACCAACAACGATCACATCGGCCTGGGTATAACGCGCCATCATGCCAAGCAGCACACTTTTGCCAACGCCAGAACCCGCAAACAAGCCAAGGCGTTGCCCACGCCCTACAGTGAACAAGGCGTTGATGGCACGAATTCCAGTGTCCAACGTTTCACGCACTGGTGCGCGATCCATGGCATTGATGGGTTTCCGGTCCAGCGGCACAGAAGCCACATTCAAAATCGGTCCTTTGTAGTCCATCGGTAACCCGTGTGCATCCACTACGCGCCCCAACAGACCATCCCCCAACGGTAATCGCAACACACCCTGGCCGAATTCCCGTTGAACCTGGCGACGTTCTCCGAGCCTGGGCACTGTTACATACGCCGGAGCCGGCTCCACGCTGGCTCCGCTTGACAGGCCATGCACGTCACCCGCGGGCATCAAATAAGCACGGTCATTTGAAAAACCAACCACTTCAGTCAGCACGGGTGCCTGAGCCTTCATGCGAACCCAGCACTGCGATCCCACCGGCACCCGTATTCCCACCGCTTCCAGTACCAGTCCAGCTAACCTTGTAAGGGTGCCACGTGATTCCAGCGTTGTACCTGAACGCACCCGATTGGTTGCGTCGTTCAAAAACGTTTGCCATTTCATTGTGGCATCAGCTTGACTCATCTGCGGCCTCCCACACACTTGTCAAACCCAAAGTAGCCACCGCACGCTGCCAACGCTTTTTCAAAGTTGCATCTATGACCATGCCGGCAGACTCCACCAAGCAGCCCCCAGGTTCCAGGGTGGCATCGGCGCGCAGTGCCAACCCCATCCCCGTGAATTCTAAAGAAACCACGCCATCCAGCACTTCAAAATCTGCGGGGTTCATGCGCACAACAGCACTACGATGCTCAGCCCCCAGCAAATCCATGGCCTCCCGTATCACAGGCAGCAACACATTGGGATTCACCGACAGTTCTTGTCTTACCACCTGGCGAGCCAACTCGCAAGACAACTCCAGCACACCCTGCGCCATCACCTGTTGAGCCTCATCCAATTGCGATTGTGTTGCTGCAAAAAGCGTCTCCAAACGCTGTCCAGACTCTTGCGCCTGGTTAGCCAAAAAAGCGGCCATTTGTTGCTGCATCTCAGCTTGTGCTTGGTCCCTACCCTGTGCAATACCATCGGCATATCCGGACCTGTAACTCTCTTGCCGTGCTTGCTCAAATTCTGCATCGTCCTGTACGGACTCTTGCTGCTTGACCTGCGCCTCCTGCAACTGCGCGGCAGTCTCAATGGCACCAAAACGCCATTGTTCCACTTCATCAATCTCGTCACCAGGAATAAAACGTGAATAGTTCCGCATGTTCACACCATTGCATCATCCGCACCACCGCCAATGACAATCGTGCCCTCGTCGGCCAGGCGACGAACGGTTTTGAGAATTTCTTTTTGCTGCGCTTCCACTTCTGACAAACGCATCGGCCCACGCGACTCCAGATCCTCGCGCAGCGTTTCTGCGGCACGCGTGGACATGTTGGACAAGATTTTCTCCTTGAGCTCCGGCTGTGCCCCCTTAAGGGCGACGATAAGCACATCGGATGACACTTCCTTGAGCACCGTCTGGATCGCCTTGTCGTCGAGTTTGAGCACATCGTCAAAGACGAACATTTTGTCCATGATTTTTTGTGCCAAATCAGGGTCATGGTTTCGAATCGACTCAATCACCGTACCCTCAATGGCGGTGCCCATCAAGTTGATCATTTCAGCAGCGGTCTTGACACCACCCAACGATGACTTACGCATCTTGTCACCACCGGCAAGCACCTTGAACAACACTTCGTTGAGATCCTTCAACGCTGTGGGCTGAATACCTTCCATCGTGGCCACACGCAGCATCACCTCGTTGCGCTGGCGCTCTGTAAAAAACTTCAAAATGTCTGCGGCCTGGTCAAAGTCCAGATGCACCAAAATGGCAGCCACAATTTGCGGGTGCTCGTTGCGCAACAACTCCGCCACACTCGAGGGCTCCATCCACTTCAGACTCTCAATGCCCGATACATCGCCGCCCTGCAATATTCGGTCAATCAGCAGCGCCGCTTTGTCATCACCCAGTGCACGCTTTAAAACAGAGCGCACGTAATCGCCGGAATTCGACACCAGTAGGCTTTGCGCTGCGGCGATGCCTGTAAATTTATCTACCACATCATTGACCCGCTCGCGCGTGATCGCCTTGGTCTTGGCAATCGCCTCCCCCAGCTTTTGGACCTCTTTAGGCGACAAATGCTTAAAAACTTCAGACGCCTCTGCTTCTCCAAGAGACATCATCAGAATGGCTGCATCTTCCAATCCGTCAGTTTGCGACATATTCTTGAATCCTCATCCAGTCGTGGCTTGATCTTGGCAGTGGGAGCATCAAGCGGGTGCCTCACCATTGATCCAAGTTTTGACAATGTTAGCCACTGCCGCCGGATTGTCGCGCGTAAGCTTGCGGGCGTCCTCAAGGGCAAGATCTGAGGAACTCAATTCCAAGGGTTGGTTAGAAGCTGTGTTGGGTGCTGCTAGCAGAGGACGATCCGGTTCGTCTGCTTCAATTGCATCAAGTTGCCCGAGTCGCTCGGACCTAACCGCGGTCACAGGCAATGCCATCACTTTCAGGGCTGGGCGAATCACTCCCAGCAACACCAAAGCACCAAACAACAAGGTGCCAACCGGCCAAGCCAGGCTGCGGGCCAAATCCAACAAAGCTGGCTGCTGCCAAACGGGTAGCGGATCCACATTGACTTTTTCTTTGGTAAAAGGGGCCGTGACCACGTTCACCGAATCGCCACGGTCTTTGTTGAAGCCCACGGTTTCGCGCACCAGCGACGTAAGCTTCTCCAACTGCGCATCACTCATCGCGGCGGTGGTGGCTTTGCCTTTGGCATCGGTGGTGGTTTGGTGGTTAATGATCACTGCTGCATTGATCCGTTTGACCATGCCGGTTCCGCCACGGACCACACGCACGGTCTTATCCACTTCATAATTCACGACGGATTCACGTCGCCCACCAGCCCCCAAAGCGCCAGACGCACCACCATTGGGTGACAACGCCTGAGCGGCACCATTGATCGCGGCCGACGACGGCCCAGGCGGCTGATTGGTGGTGGCACCCGGCACGCCAGTAGGTGCCGCGGCACTCCCGCCAGCGCCACTTTCCATTAACTGCTGACTGCGAATCGCACTTGCGTCAGGGGTCTGATTGGGTTTGAACAACTCCGAGGTGGATTCCGTTTGCGAAAAATCCAGTTCGGCTGTCACCTGCGCCCGCACATTTTCCCTGCCCACCACAGGCTCCAGAATATCCAGAATCCGGCTGCTGTAGAGCTGCTCAATCTGCTGTACATATTGCAATTGCTGCGCATCTGCACCCAGACCACCGCCAGCCTCAGCCGGTGTCGAGAGCAACTTTCCGGTGTCATCAAGCACACTCACAGCCTTGGGATCCATCTCTGGCACGCTGGATGCCACCAAATGAATAATGCCTGCAAGTTGACCACGATCCAGTGTGTGCCCTGCATTCAGACTCACCAATACGGAGGCTGAGGGCTTTTGCTGATCCCGGAAGAAGCCGTTCTGATTCGGCAAGGCCAGATGAACACGAGCACTGGCTACAGACGACAACGCCTGAATTGAGCGGGTCAACTCCCCTTCCAAGCCGCGCTGAAACGTTAGACGCTCCTGAAACTGTGTCATGCCGAACCGGTTAGCTGTGTCCATCAATTCAAAACCGGTGACTGAACCCTTTGGCAATCCTTGCGATGCCAGCTTGAGTCGCGCGTCATACACCCGGTCGGCAGGAACCAAAATTGCACCACCGCCTGCACCATATTGATAAGGAATGTTCATCTGGGTGAGTTGGGCCACGATCGCACCACCATCTTTGTCTGGCAAATTGGCATACAACACGCGGTACTCTGCCTGACGCCCCATCACCAATCCGATGATGCCAATGGCCACGAACAACACAACGCCAACCCCCAAGCGCAATCTTTGTGCTTGATCCAAACCAGCCAGACGCTGGACAAAAGTAGGATTTACTGGAATAGCAAGGGCGGCAGTCATATCAATCTTCCATGGCAAAAGGGCGTGATGCACCTTTGTTCCGGTTGATTATTGGCCGCACCCTCCAAAACATTAGCTTAAAAAGACCTGGCTTTACCCCCTACTTCAAATTAATGTTTTGGCAACCGCATCACTACCATCCTTCGTACTAAAGTGCCACGGGCCAACTAACATGAACCTCAAACTTACTCCCAACACCATGCCGGTTGCGGTACGCCCCAACCTTTCTACAGGCCTGGCTAAGAACAACGTGGGTAATGCACAGTCTGGTGGTTTCTCTGGCGCGTTGAGCAGCGCGCTCAATTCAGTAAGTGCATCACAAAACGAGGCTACCCGGCTTCAACGTGAGGTTCAGCTTGAAAATCCAAAAGTGAGCCTAGAAGAAACCATGGTGGCGATCCAAAAAGCTCAAATAGGTTTTCAGGCCACACTGCATGTGCGCAATCGCATGGTACAAGCCTACACCGACATCATGAATATGCAGGTGTGACGTGATCCAACTGCATGCACACAGGTTACGTAACCGCAATTATCGGAATATCGCTGCAGTAGACTTATAGAAAATTGATAAATCATAAATATTTTGCTCCATGATCCAGTAGCAGCTACTTAACTATCCAAATCACCTCAACACAGTACAGGCAAGCCAGAATGGCAATCACCGAAACCCTTATACAGGCAATCGAATGGCAAAACCAAGGTAATCTGGTTAGTGCCGTAGCGGCCTTTAACGACGTTCTGGTCATAGATCCCAATAACCCCCACGCGCTGTATTCTTTGGGCTTGATCGCCATGAATGGCGGCGATTTGACTGGTGCACTGGGATACTGCAACCGCGGCGTAACGGCAGTTCCGGGCTTTGCACCCCTGCGTTATCTCCAGGGCACTGTACTGCAAAACACGGGCAACAAGGAAGATGCACTGGTTGCGTTTGATGCGGCGCTGGTTATTCAGCCAGACTACCTGGAAGTGCTGCTTAACAGCGGCGCCATGCTGCGGGCCATGTTCCGGCATAAAGAGGCATTGGAGCGTTTCAACAGAATTCTGACCTTCAAACCAGATCATGTAGCCGCACTGGCCAACTGCGGCATCATGCTGACAGAGTTCAAGCAAAGTGAACAAGCCATTAAAATGTTTGAACGCTTGT
>CAIOAQ010000275.1 GCA_903856025.1 uncultured beta proteobacterium | reverse complement strand
TTGGCTCGGTTTAGGGAATAAGGAAAACCTTCACAGCCAACAAGACCCAGCCTTCCCAGTAACACTACTTGTGAGGCATCCGGTAACAAAATTATTTGAGGCAATACGAGGGACGGTGGGCGCAAAAATGGCAAGAGCCGTAGTACTTGACAAAGACTATCGCACTAAAGAAGACGTTCAACAGATAGCAAACGAACTAAAGAAGCACGCAACTCTCATCTACATACATAAGTGCAAAGAAATTGAGAACTATCTTCTAAGTCCAAATGTATTGACCAAGGCGGTGAAATCCCGACTCGCTGAAAGGGCGCGTCGTACTGGCGGTGAATTACCTCCATGCCCCGACGTTGCATTGCTTCTTGAGGAGATCACGGCAGAGTTAAAGAGTGAAGTTTTATCGCAAATCGTAGCGCGACAGCTAGATATGGCGAAGAGAAGTCATCCCAATTTGGATGCAGCTACCGTTACTCAAAAAGCATTTGAAGATTTCGAAGAAATTTGGAACGATCCAAACTCACGGCTAACCATTGTTCCGGGCAAAGAGGTTTTGGCACGTCTAAATACACGTTTGCAGGCAAGCATTTCAATTTCAGTCAGCGATGTTCAAGTGGCATCGCATTTTTTAGTTGATGACATTCCTGAAGATCTTCGTAACTTGATCAATGCCCTTGAAGTATTCAGAAGCACCGCCATTGATGGCGATTGATACTACTCAGAATGCAAGTTTGGCGGCTTCCTGAAAATCTCGCTGGAAAAACTGCTTATTGCGCTGCGCGATGACCGGCATTTGTTGCATGACCCGAGCGGCATGTTTTCGCCGACCACGCCAGCGACCCCTGCAGAGCCACACAGCCTTTACCCGCAGGGGTTTAGCGCTGGGCGGTTGATTGAGGTGGTGGAGACGCAGACTGTGTGGCAGGGTATTTGAAGCCTTTTCCGCTACGTTTTTTATAACTGCTTGCGAACATTCCACGGGGGTTACACCCCACTTTCACGCTTAACCCCATCCTCCCGCTGCGCCCGCACCGCCAGCACAAACACCGTGTCAATCGCCGCCACATAGCGGTACAGCGCCACATGGCCACGCGTGGCGCGGCCGATGACGAGTTCGCGCTTGCCGTCTTTCACGGGCCGCCCGATTTGGGGGCTGTGGGTCAGTATCTGGATAGCTTCCAGAATGTCGCCAATGCGCTGGGGCGCAGAGGCTGGGTCGAACTGGGCGATGTGCTCGAAAAAACGGTCGAAGTCGTCAAAGACTTCCGGCGCCAGCTCGATGCGGGTCACGCGCCGGGTCATTTGGCCAATTTGCGGGCGGCGGGCTTGCGGGTGGGTTCGCCATTCGCCCGCGCGGCGAGGTAGGCTTTTGCGTCGTCCCATGGTACGGTTTTGCCGCTGGCTTGAATGGTGGCCCAGCGCTGGTCGGCCACTGCGTTGAAGGCATTGTCCAGCTCCACTTGCTCCACGGTTTGCGAGATCGCATCCAGAATGAAGGCATGGGCGGTTTTGCCAGCGTGCTGTGCGGCGGCGGCTACACGGGCTTTGAGGTCGTCTTCAATTCGGATGGTGGTTGTGGACATGCTGCGATCTCCAAGTGGAGAGGAAATGGTAGCACTTTCGTGCTACATGTTGCCTACTCGGTATCTTTGTTGAACCGCATTTTCATGAATACACCTCACTTTTTGAGCCGTATTGCTTAAAATACGCCTCATGCCCACCCCAAACCAGCCCACACCCCCACGTTACATCTGGCAGCACAGCGCATGGCCGCAGTTGACGTTTGACACTGGCGCGCTGGCTGCAGCGCTGGATCAAGCCCGGCTGGAGCAGGGCCGGTTGCTGGGTTTGTTGGGCGCCATTGGGCTGGAGCAGGCCAACGCGGTGCAGCGCGAGCTGTGGGTGCAAGAGGCGCTGGCCACCGCCGCCATTGAGGGCGAGCAGCTCAACCTGGAATCCTTGCGCTCGTCCGTGGCGCACCGGCTTCAGTTGGCCGATGCGCCGGGCTCTGACCGCTCGGTAGAGGGTCTGGTGCAGGTGATGCAAGACGCGCTGGCCAACCACAGCACGGCGCTGGATTTGGACAGGCTGTGTCGCTGGCAGTCGGCGCTGTTTCCGGGGGGCACGTCGGGCATAGCGCGCATTGCCGTGGGGCGCGTGCGCGACCATGCCGATGCCATGCAGATCGTCAGCGGTGCGCTGGGGCGAGAGGTGGTGCACTACGAGGCACCGCCATCGGCGCAGGTGGCTGCGCACATGGACAAGTTTCTGGCATGGTTTGAGAGCACCCGGCCCCCACGCGAAGCCACCGCCATCAACGGCATTGCA
This sequence comes from uncultured beta proteobacterium, assembly GCA_903856025.1. Lineage (GTDB taxonomy): Bacteria > Pseudomonadota > Gammaproteobacteria > Burkholderiales > Burkholderiaceae_C > Rhodoferax. Next base: position 31,732 of record CAIOAQ010000275.1, on the reverse strand, counting down.
CGAGCGGCGCTGGTGCACCTGTGGTTTGAGTCCATCCACCCGTTTGAAGACGGCAACGGTCGCCTGGGTCGCGCCCTGGCCGACATGGGGCTGGCGCAGGACATGCACGCGCAAGACCCCCAGACCAACCCGGCGCTGGTGCGTGTGTACGGCATGGCCCACCAGATGCTGAAGACCCGCACCAAGTATTACGACGCGCTCAACCATGCGCAGCGCCTGCGCGGCATTGCGCCCGAGGCGACATCGATAGATGTCACGCCGTGGGTGCAATGGTTTGTGCAGGCGTTTACCCAAGCGTGCATCGCCAGTCAGGCCGTGGTGCTGGATGCCACTGAAAAGGCGCAGTTCCGACTGCGGGCGGCGCAATGCCATATCAACCCACGCCAAAGCAAGGTGCTGGATCGCTTGCTGGACGCCGGGCATGTGCGCTCGGGTGGCGGATTTTTGGGCGGCATGACCAACGAGAAGTACGCCAGGATCACCGGCACCTCCAAAGCCACCGCCACGCGCGACCTGGCCGACCTGGCTGCCAACGGTTTGCTGCGCGTAGAAGGCGTGGGCAAGGCCACGCGCTACGCCGTGAACGTGCCCGGCTGGGAGCAGCCTGCGCTCAAGCCCTGAGTGCACACCGTTTGATTTTTTTTAGCCACTACACAAGTCATAGCTATAAACCCAATATTCACGAGGGCTATGGACCTATTTTTCATGAAGACTTTAGCCCTGAGGTGCCAAGCGTTTACCTCCCCGGCGCACAATGCATTCATCCAAGGACTCCCTGAATGCGCCGCCGCCACTTTCTCCCCCTCCCCTTCGCCCTGGGCCTGCCGCTGACCCGGCTGGCCTGGGCACAGCCTGCCACCGCCGAGCCCGAAGACCCGCCGCTGGCACTGCCGCACTACGAGGTGTCTGCCGCGCAGCTGCAGGCGGCCGTGGCGCAGCGTTTCCCGTTGCGCTACCCGGTGCAGGGACTGATGAACCTAGACGTGCAGGCACCCAAGCTGCGCCTGCTGCCCGCACTCAACCGATTGGGGGCCGAGATGGTGGTGACCGCAGTGGGCCCGGCGCTGCAGCGCAGCCAGCAGGGCACGCTGGATGTGGAGTTTGCGCTGCGTTACGAGGCCACCGACCGCACGGTGCGCGCGCACCAGTTGCGCTTGGTGCGCCTGCAGTTCCCCAGCCTGCAGCCTGGTGTGGTGGCGCTGCTCAACCTGTATGCCCCCGCGCTGGCCGAGCACTCGTTGCTGGAAGTGGTGCTGCACACCCTGCGCCCGCAAGACCTGGCGCTGCCCGATGCCCTGGGCATGCAGCCGGGCAGCATCACGGTGACCCGCGAGGGGCTGACGATTGGTTTTGTGCCGAAGGCCCGCTGAAGGGGTCAAGCAGACAGGCTGTAGAACAACTCACTTGCTCCTTGTTTTATAGCTGTTTTCGCTTATTCCACGAGGGCTAGATGTATATTTTGCGCATTAGTCCTGTGCCAACAACGCCACCAGTTCCCGCAAGCCAATCGCCTGCGCGCCATGGCGCAGGGGGATGCGCTCAAGCCCTGGGTACACCACGTAGCGCTGCGTAATCTGCAGGTCGTCGCAGGCGATGGCGAAGCCCTTTTCCGGGCTGGGTGCCATGGAGCGCTTCATCTCAATCGCTATCTCGGGTTTGCCACCTTGCTCCAACACCAGGTCGATTTCTGCGCCCACCTGGGTTCGATAAAAGTACGGCACGCGGCGGGTGCCAGCGGCCTGGATCAGGTTCTCGATGCAATGACCCTCAAAGCTCAAGCCGCACACCGGGTGGCCCAACAGGTCGTTCAGGGTTTTCAGCTCCAGCAGACCGTGCAGCAGGCCGCTGTCGCGCACATACACCTTGGGCGACTTCACCAGGCGCTTGCCCAGGTTGCCGCCCCACGGGCGCAGGCGGCGCACCAGTTGCAAATCCACCAGCAGGTCAATATAGCGGTCGATGGTCGGGTTGGCCACGCCCAGCGCGCTGGCGATACGCGCCTGATTCAGCACGCTGCCCTGGTTGTGCGCCAGCATGGTCCACAGGCGGCCAATGGTTTCGGCTGGCAGGCGCGGTGCGAACATGGGCACGTCGCGCTCCAGGTAGCTACGGATAAAGTCGCGCCGCCAGTCCAGGCTTTGGGTGTCGTCAGCCGCCAGCAGGCTGTCAGGAAAACCGCCGCGCAGCCATAAGGCGTTGTCGGCCATGCCCGCTGCGCCAGCCTCAGCGGTGTTGATGGGGGCCATGTCGACATACGCCACGCGCCCGGCCAGGGTTTCGCTGCTTTGGCGCATCAAATCCAGCGCCGCCGAACCCAGCAGCAAAAACTGCCCGTCGCGAATGCCCGCCAGCCGGTTGTCGTCGATGATGCCGCGCAAGACTTCAAACACACCGGGCGCGCGGTGGATCTCATCCAGTATCACCAGCTTGCCCTGCTGGGCGCGCAGGTAGGTGTCGGCATCTTCCAGCCGCAAGCGGTCGGCAGGGCGCTCCAGGTCCAGGTACACCGCGCCGCCCGGCCAGTCTGCGGCAAGGGTGCGGGCCAAGGTGGTTTTGCCCACCTGGCGCGGCCCCAGCAACACGACTGCAGGGATTTGCAGGAGCTTTTGGCGAACAGTGGATTCGAATTGACGACTTATCATTATTGAAATTTTAACGATACAGTTAAATTTTTCAATATAAATTGTCAATCAAAAGAATTTGAAACGTTGTCAGCCTCATAGCATCGGCGAATGATGGCTATGAAATAAGGAGCTTCTTGCTGGGCAAATTGAACGGCAAGCCCCTAGCGTGGATGTTTGCAAGTTTTGTCATGGCGATTTCTACCAATGCCTCATGTTTTTCCTCGCACCAGGGGCCGCTTGGCCTGGAAATCCCCATGTCGTTGAAACGGTTGAAGCTCACGCGGACAATGGCAAATAGCAGAATGTCCGAGAACAAAAACATCAAGATGCATGTTCAATGAGAGGCCACATGAAGTCCCACTTCAGTTTTGAAACCAAGGTACTGGTCGCGTTTGCCATCGCCGTGCTGGTGGTGGTAGGCATCGCCACTGCCACTTGGACAGTGGCAAGAGATGCGGCGGATGCTGCCGACCGGGTTGCCCATACGCATCAGGTGCTTGATGGCCTTGCCCGCATCAAAAATGACACGCTGCAAATCGAATTCAATACGCAGAGCTTCAGGATTACAGGTGATGCTGCGCAACTTGTGGAGCGCGATGCCACACTCCTGAGCCGGGAGGCTGCACTGCAGAAAGTCAAACAACTCACATCCGACAACTCGGGCCAGCAAGCGCGCATCACGCGGTTGAACGAGGTGATCCATCAACGCATCGCCATTTCCAGACAAGTCGAGCTGCTGCGTAAAACGCAGGGGCTTGACGCGGCAAATGCCTACGTGGCGACGGCCCCACTGAAGGAAACGCGTGATCGCACCTACCGTTTGTTGCGCGAGCTGGAAGATGAGGAACGCCAGTTGCTGGAGACCCGTGGCACCCAGCAGTTGCGTGCGCGCCAGGCCATGGTGACCTCTGGTGCACTGGTTGCCACGCTGCTGGTGCTGCTGCTGGCGGCCACCTATGCCTTGATCCGAAGGCAGTTTCAGGAAACCGAGGCCAGCCGGCGCGCACTGGCCAACAACGAAGAGAGTCTTTCCACCACGCTGTATTCCATTGGTGACGGCGTGCTGGCGACCGATACACAAGGGCGTGTCACGCGCATGAATCCGGTCGCCGAAGCGTTGACCGGATGGTCTATCGCCCAGGCGTTGGGGCATCCCGTCGAAGAGGTGTTTCGCATCATTCATGAGCAAACGCGTGAGCCTGCCGTAATTCCCGTGACGACCGTCCTGGCCACAGGCACCGTCCAGGAGCTGGCCAACCACACGCTGCTGATTGCACGGGACGGGCGCGAACACCCCATTGCCGACAGCGCGGCGCCGATACGTGATACCGCAAGACAACTGACGGGCGTGGTGCTGGTGTTCCGCGATGTGACCACTGAGCGTCGGGCGCGCCAGTTGATTCGTGAGCAAAATGAGCTGCTGGAGCGACGTGTCGATGAACGCACCCTGCAACTGCAGGCGAGCGAAGGCCATCTGCGCAGTGTCATCAGCAATGCGCCAGCCTTGATCGCCTACGTGGATGCGCAACAACGCTACGTCTACGTCAACCAGCAGTACCAGGAACGTTTTGCGCCCGAGCGCAGCGACATCACCGGTTGTACGGTGTGCGAGATTCTGGGGCCCGAGCGCTATGCCATTGCCTCCCCGCTGATCGTCAAAGTGCTTCAAGGCGATGCGCAAAGCTACGACTGGCAACCCTTCCCCGGCGTGTGGCAGGTGATCAACTACTTGCCCAAGCGCGACGATCAAGACCAGGTCACCGGCTATTACGTGCTGGGCTCCGACATCACGGAGCGCAAACGCGCCGAAGAAGAAATAGCAACGCTCAACGCCGAACTGACGGTCCATGTGCGCCAGTTGGAACATCTCAGCCGCGGGCTCAAGACCCTGAGCGCCGGCAACCGGGCCATGTTGCGCGCCAGTGACGAGATGACGCTGCTGGAGACCATGTGCCGGGCCATTGTCAGCGCGGGGGGCTATGGCATGGCGGTGGTGTGGTACCGAATGCACGACGCATCGAGCAGCCTGTGGCCGATGGCTGAATGCGGCTATTCCCAAGGTTTGACCGCGCTGCGCGGGCTGAAGGTCAGCTGGGCCGACAACGAGCGCGGCCAAGGTGCCGCGGCCACCGCCGTTCGCACGGGGCAGGCCAGCGTGGCCAGTGACATGTTGTCCGACGCGAACTATGCCCCATGGCGGTCCTTTTTGAGCGGCAATTCTTCTGCAATGGCCTGCCCGCTACGGATTGGCAACGAGGTCATCGGTGCGCTGGCCATTTACCACGACGAGAAGAATGCCTTCGCGCAGGACGAAATCAATCTGCTCACCGAGTCGGCCGATGACCTGGCCTTTGGTATTGCCACCTTGCGCGCGCGCGCACAGCAGCAACAAACGCAAGAAGCCATGCATCGCCTGACGCGTTACGACGTGCTCACGGGCTTGCCCAATGAGACCCAGTTCGCGGAAATTTTGGCAACAGCCATCGAGACTGGCCAGCGGCTGGACCAGCCCTTTGCGGTGCTTCAAGCCAACATGGCGCAGTTGAGCGACATCAATGACACCCTTGGTTTCGGTCAGGGTGACCAGATGTTGCGGGAATTTGCGACCAGGCTTGGCAGCGCGGTGCCCGCGTCTTCCACGGTGGCACGCCTGCGAGGCAACGAATTTGCAATTCTGCTGCCCAACAGCGGCGAAGCTGCCGCCATTGACATGGTGCATCGGCTCAGCGAGCAGTTGACGCAGCCCTTTCAAATCGCTGATATTTCGCTTGACGTGACAGCCAAGGCCGGTATCAGCTTGTTCCCGGGTCATGGTTCGACTCCGCATGATCTGTTCCGGCATGTGGATTTGGCCATTCATCAGGCCAAGAAAAAGGGGCTCGATTACGTCATCTTCGACCCAGCCCGCAATCAAGACCAGTCCCACCGCCTGAACATGGCTGGAGAGCTTCGTCGTGCCATTGAGGTGGGCGATCTGGCGCTTTACCTGCAGCCCAAAGTCGAGATGGCAACGGGGCGGGTCTGCGGCGCTGAAGGGCTGGTACGCTGGCGACACGCCGAGCGCGGTTTGATCATGCCAGGTGAATTCATTGGCTTGGCCGAGCACACCGGGCTGATCAAGCCCCTCACCGAATGGGTCATCGAAACCGGGTTGCGGCTGAACCATGCCTGGGCGCGCGAAGGCTGCGCACTGCCGATTGCGGTCAACCTTTCGGCACGCAATCTGCGTGATCCCAACCTGCTGGCGAAAGTGCGCCAGTTGCAAGCAGCCTGGGAGGTGCCGCACGGCATGTTTGAGCTGGAAATCACCGAAAGCACGGTCATGGATGACGCCGAATTCTCCTTGCAGGTGCTGCACGGCCTGCGTGATACCGGTATTGCCCTCTACATCGACGATTTTGGTACAGGTTATTCTTCACTCGGTTATTTGCAGCGCTTGCCGGTGGCGTACATCAAAATCGACCAGTCCTTTGTGTTCGGTATGTCAACCAGCGACGCGTCTGCCGTGATTGTGCGCTCCACCATCGACCTGGCCCATGATCTTGGCCGTAAGGTGGTGGCAGAGGGGGTTGAAACCCAGCAGCACTGGAATCAGCTTGCCGCATTCGGTTGCGACATTGCCCAGGGCTATTTCCTGGCCAGGCCGATGCCCGCCGAGGACTTTCAGAATTGGGTCAAACAGTTCCATGCGCCGGTGACGATGCCGCCTGACGCCTAGTAGCCAACTTGTCATCAAGTACCATCGCTGCTCCCATTCCGCCCACGACCGGGCTCCCACGGAGAAAACGATGTTCAGTCATGTGATGCTTGGTACCAACAACCTTGAGGTTTCCAGAAAGTTCTACGACGCGTTGCTCGGCACGCTGGGCATTGGCCCCGGCGTTGCGAACGGCAATCGCTACTTTTACCGCAGCCCTACCGGCCTGTTCGGCATCACCACGCCCATCAATGGCGAAACGGCCACCCACGGCAACGGCAGCACCACGGGCTTTGCCATGGCATCGCCCGAGCAGGCCAATGCCTTCCACGCGGCGGGCGTGGCCAACGGCGGCACCACCTGCGAAGACCCACCGGGTTGGCGCGAAGCGTCGTCGGGCCAGCTTTACCTGGCGTATTTGCGCGACCCCGACGGCAACAAGATTTGCGCGTTGCACCGGCCAGCCAAAAAGGCGTGATTATTTTTGATAGCTACTCGTGCTTGTTTTACGAGGGCTAGAGGCCGATTTGACTACTAAGAAATCCGCCAAGCAGGCACCTGCAAGGCCACCGCTTGCGCCCCACGCCGTGTCCCGTTTGCGCACCGACCGACTGGCGCGTGCCGTCAAACCCTTTCGCGCCCGGGGTGGCCCGGCAGAGCGCTGCCCCGACTGTCGGGTGATGCACAGCCACTGTTTGTGTGCCTTGCGCCCGGTGGTGCCGACCCAGGTGGGCATGTGCCTGCTGATGGCCGACATTGAGCCGCTCAAACCCAGCAACACCGGCTGGCTGATTGCCGATGTGGTGGCCGACACGTTTGCCTTTGGCTGGGCGCGCACCCAGGTGGACCCGGCCCTGCTGACGCTGTTGGCCGACCCGCAGTGGCAGCCGTATGTGGTGTTTCCGGGCGAGTTTGTGACGCCTGAACGGGTGGTGACCGCGCTGCTGCCTGCGGTGCCCGGCGACGCACTTCCTGCCAAGCGCCCGCTGTTTGTGCTGCTGGATGCCACCTGGGCCGAGGCGGGCAAGATGTTTCGCAAAAGCCCCTATCTGAACCAGTTTCCGGTGCTCAGTCTGCACCCCGACCAGCTCTCCACCTACCGCCTGCGCCGCTCCAGCCGCAGCGACCACTTCTGCACGTCCGAGGTGGGTGCCCTGTGCCTGGCCCTGGCCGGTGAGCCGCGCGCGGCCGAGGTGCTGGAGGCGTACCTAGATGTGTTCACCCACCACTACTTGCAAGCCAAAAACCAGCAGCCACTGGACCTGGAAGACGCAGCGCACCAGCGTTTGCGGGGGCTGTGTTGGCCCGGTGACGCGCCGGGGCGACAATCAGCCATTCACACCTGAACCGCCCCATGACCCAAGACCTGCCCACCCCCACCGAGCCCACCCCGCACACCCTGTGTGAACCCTGCGCTGGCATTCAGCGCAACTGGCGACGTGCGCCCGGACACGCCGAGTTGGTGCAACGCAAAAACCGCAGAGAAGAGCGCCCCAACGGGCCGGTCACCGTGACCCGCTACCTGTGTGACCACTGCGGCACCGTTTGGGACTATGAAAACGACAAGACCAACCAGCACGCCGGTTGGTCGGTCGTTGGCCCCCTGAACGGCTGACAGGTCAGCCAGCGCTGGCCTTGCGGAACTCGTCTGGCGTGGTTCCAGCCAGGCGTTTGAACATACTGATGAAGGCTGACGCGCTGCCGTAGCCCAGGTCCAGCGCGATGGTTTCCACGGTTTGGCCGTTCTCCAGAAGCGCCATCGCCTTGACCACCCGCAGGCGCTGGCGCCACTGGGCCAGGCTCATGCCCAGATCACGCTGGCAGCGACGCATCAGCGTGCGCTCGGTGGTATGAGCCAGGGCAGCCAGTTCTGGCACCGATCGGTTGTCACCAGGCGTGTTCTCCAACATCGACAGCACAGCCCCCAGCGCCGGGTCCTCCGACGTGGGCAGGTAGCTGCCGGCACGCGGCGCTGCCGTCAACTGGTCCGCCAACACCTGCAGCAAGCAGGCGCCTTCGGGTGTGTCAGACACCTCATCCGGCTGGGCGCGCAAGTGCTCCAGCAGCGCGCGTGCCAGCGGGCTGACCGTCAACGCGCAGGGCTCAGAAGGCAGCGCCGCACACAAGGCTGCGCAAAGATATACCGAGGCGTGGTGGGCGGCGTTGCGGTTCAGGCCCACATGCGCCATATCCGGAGGCAACCACAGGCCGTATTGGGGCGGGGCCAGGTAATGGTGATCTGCCACCTTGACCTCCATCACACCGCTGAACGAATACACAAACTCACCCCAGGCGTGTTGGTGCAGCGGGTAGATGCCGTCGGGCGGCACATAGGCGCTGCGAAACATGATGGGCGCAGGCAAAGCCGGGCTGGACAGCGGCACATCCAGCTTGGGGCGAAGCACGCGCGGGTTTTGTCGGTTGTGGTGCATGGTTTGTCTGGTTTTCGCTATATCTATCGAAGCCGTCACACCAATAATGTAAGCCTTGTTTCACTCTAAAGCCGCCGACATGGACACCCGCCAAGCCCTCGACACCCGCGCCATCATGGTGATGCTGGTGCTGTGCGCCATTTGGGGCATGCAGCAAGTGGTGCTGAAGGCCACTGTGGCCGACATTGCGCCCATCATGCAGATCGCACTGCGCTCAGGCGCAGCTGCGCTGTTGGTCGCTCTGGTGATGTGGTGGAAGAACGAACCCATGAACTTGCGCGACGGCACACTCGGTGCAGGCGTGGTGGTGGGCTTGCTGTTCGGGTTTGAATTCATTCTGGTCGCAGAAGGCCTGCGCCACACCACGGCCTCCCACATGGTGGTTTTTTTGTACACCGCGCCGATGTTTGCTGCACTCGGGCTGGCTTGGCGCTTGCCTGCGGAGCGCCTGGGCGCGCTGCAGTGGCTGGGCATTGCGCTGGCGTTTGGCGGCATTGCGTTCACCTTTTTGGGACGCAGCACCGCCTTTGCAGGATCTGGCAACATGCTGTGGGGAGATTTTCTGGGGCTGATGGGTGGCATGTCTTGGGCCGCCACCACGGTGGTGGTGCGCAGTTCCAAACTCTCAAGCGCACCTGCCACACAAACGCTCATGTACCAGCTGATTGGCGCGTTTGCGATGCTGCTGATCGGTGCTTTTGCCACAGACCAAGCGCGTTTTAACCCAACACCTCTGGTCTGGGCCAGTCTGGCGTTTCACACCATCGTGGTGTCGTTTGCGAGTTTTCTGGCCTGGTTCTGGCTGCTGCGCAAGTACCTGGCTTCGCGCCTGGGTGTGTTCTCGTTTCTGACACCCCTGTTTGGCATGGTGTTTGGCGCGTGGCTGCTGCATGAGCCGATTGAGGCCAGCTTTTTGATCGGTGCCATACCGGTACTGGTAGGCATTGTGATGGTCAGCGGGGGCAACTGGAAAGGGTTCTCCCGCACCAGGGGGCCAGCATGACGCAGCGAACTTCTTCTCGAAGTGTGGCTACGCAATAGGTCAAGCCGCCGATTTTTCTGTGCCCATTTTGTCGAAGGCGTCGAGCGCTTCTGCGCAATACATCAAAGCCGGGCCCCCTCCCATGTACACACAGACACTCAGCATTTCTTCAAGCTCCTGTCGCGTACAGCCCAAACGAATCAGCGCCTTGACATGAAATCCGATGCACCCCGAACAATGCTGCGTGATGCCAATGGCCAGCGCGATCAGTTCCTTGTGCTTGGCACTGACGCTTCCCTCGGCCATGGCACTCTTTGCCAGCTGCCCAAACGCCTGCATCGCGTCGGGTTGTGACTTTCTGAAGGGTGCCAGGTTTTCGTTGATGTTTTTAATCAGGGCAATGTGTTCAAACGTGCTCATTTGTAGGCTCCAGGGTTGTTGACAGGTTGATGCACGCTGCACTGGATGCGAAGCAATGCATCGACATTTATACCCCCCATAGTATACAAATCAAATACCGTCAGGCAACAACACCTGCGGGCGTCTTCCGACGTGACTGCATAAAGCCTTCCAGGCTGTACACCAGCAATGCCAGCCAAATCAAGTAAAAACCAAGCGCACGCGTCGCGTCAAAGGCTTCACCGTACAGCCAGACGCCGATCAACATTTGCAGACTGGGCGAAATGTATTGCAGTATGCCCAGCGTGGCCATGGGAATACGACGTGCACCCGCCGCAAACAGCAGCAGCGGGACAGCAGTCAACGGCCCGGCCAGCAGCAGCCAGCCTAGGGTGACAGCATCACTCTGCACCAGAGCGCCCTGTCCATGCCAGGCCCACCACACCAACAAGCCCAGGGCAAAAGGCGCAAGCAGCAAGGTTTCCAGCGTCAGCCCCTCCAGCGCGCCAAGCACAGCCACTTTGCGCATCAGACCGTAGATGCCAAAGGTGGAGGCCAACACCAGGGCAATCCAGGGCAGGCGCCCGGTTTGCACGGTGAGCCAAATGACACCGCAAGCGGCCACGGCCACCGCCAGCCACTGCGCCCGACGCGGACGCTCATGCAAGAAGACGAAACCAAAGGACACATTGACCAGGGGCAGGATGAAGTAACCCAGGCTAGCATCCACCACATGGGCGTTTTGCACCGCCCAGATGTACACCGACCAGTTCGCGGACAACAGCAAGGCCGACACACCAAATGCGGCCAACACCTTTGGCTGGCGGGCCACCTGACGCAGCCAGGTCCAGCGCCTGAGCACAACCAGCACACACATCAGAAAAAGCAGCGACCACACCATGCGGTGCATCACCACCTCGAACGCGTTGACGTGGCCCAACTGCTTGAAAAAGATCGGCAACAGGCCCCAAGCGGTATAGGCCAGACCGGCATAAAGGACACCAGGATTCATCGTATTTTTTCTGAAATAAAGCTGCTGCCGCTGTGCACAGCAAAGTACAGAGTCTAGGGGCATGGCCTTGGCCTGCATCGTGACATTGACAAGGCCCGACAATCCGGCTTCGACAACCAAGAACAAAGCCCTGAATGAAACCACCTGCCAGACTGCAATCCCTCATTGACGAGGGCCTGATTGATTCGGTGGTGCGCCAGCTGATGAGTGGCAAGGAAGCCATGGTGTTTGTGGTGCGCTGTGGGGATGAGACCCGCTGCGCCAAGATTTACAAAGAGGCCACCCACCGCAGCTTTCGCCAGGCGGTGGATTACACCGAAAACCGCAAGGTGAAAAATTCGCGCTCTGCCCGTGCCATGGCCAAGGGCAGCAAATTTGGCAGACAAGAACAGGAAGCCGCCTGGCAAAGCGCCGAGGTGGATGCACTCTACCGTTTGGCCGCCGCCGGTGTACGGGTGCCAACGCCGTACAACTTTTGCGACGGCGTGCTGCTGATGGAGCTGGTGACCGACGCGCACGGCGACGCAGCCCCGCGCTTGAACGATGTGGCCTTCACACCTGAGCAGGCCATCAAGCACCACGCCACGCTCGTCAAAGAGGTGGTGCGCATGCTCTGCGCCGGGGTGGTGCATGGCGATTTGTCCGAATTCAACATCCTGCTGGCACACACGCAGGGCGTGGAGGATGCTGACGGTGTGGACGAGCCGGTGATCATTGACTTGCCCCAAGCGGTAGATGCGGCAGGCAACAACCACGCGCAACGCATGCTGCTGCGCGATGTGGGCAATCTGCGCGACTTTTTTGGCCAGTTTGCGCCAGCGTTGCTGACCACCCACTACGGCCCGGAGATGTGGAGCCTGTACCAGGCGGGGCTATTGAGCAATGAAACCGTGCTGACCGGACGCTTTGAGCGCGCCCAAGCCAGTGTCGACATGCAAGCCGTGATGCGAGAGATTGACGATGCGCGCGCCGAGGATGCCGCACGCCGGTTGCGCATGGCGACGGTGACGGGTTGAGGTCAGCGCGACTGGCTGTGACACGCATGAATATTCAGTCCAAAGTCAAGCTTGCCGCCTACAGACGTTGCGTCGGCCACTGACTCTTAAAGGCTGGAAGCGGACCTACAGTTTGCCGATCTTCCTGCCACCTATCTGCCGTTCAATCGAGCGACTCTGATTACCGGCTGTAGACTGTTGTCGCCGACGACAATTTGACTGGATTCAATCCTGGCAGTCAATTGTTGGGGACCTGGTCTGATCCAGGACAAACTGTGCTTCTTACAAAGCATTCTGGTACTCGGAGTTTCAAGTGCGTGAGGGCAACTAAGGCATGGGCTTGTGACATCACAAACGGCGAGTCCCAATGCGTAAATTGCCACCTTTTAAAATGCATCCATGCCGACCACCACTTACCTAACCGCAGCCTTCTACAAATTCGTCACGCTCTCGGACTACGAATCCCGCAAGGCTCCCCTGCTGGCGTTTTGCGAGCAGCGCAAGGTGAAGGGCACCATTCTTTTGGCACGTGAGGGCATCAACAGCACCATTGCTGGTACGCCCGATGACGTACACGCGGTGCTGGCCTATTTGCGCAACGACCCGCTCTTAGCCGACCTGCAACACAAGGAATCGTTCGCTGAGACAGCGCCGTTTCACCGCATGAAGGTGCGTTTGAAGCAAGAAATCGTCACCATGGGCGTTCCTGGCACAGACCCCACCCACATCGTTGGAACTTACGTCAAGCCGGAGAACTGGAATGCGCTGATTGCCGACCCCGATGTGGTGGTGGTAGACACGCGCAATGACTACGAGGTGGCCATTGGCACCTTTCGTGGCGCAATAGACCCTCACATTCGTACGTTTTCGGCGCTGCCCGCGTGGACCGAACAGGCCGAGCAACTTCGCCCCACAGCCGATGGAAAAAAGCCGAAAGTGGCCATGTTTTGCACCGGAGGCATTCGCTGCGAAAAGTCCACTGCGTACATGCGCTCCCAAGGCTATGACGAGGTCTACCACCTGGAAGGCGGCATCCTCAAATACCTGGAAACTGTGCCGCCAGACGAGAGCCTATGGGAAGGTACTTGCTTTGTATTTGATGAACGCGTGTCGGTAGACCACGGCCTGACACAGGGTACCCACAAGCTGTGCCGGGGTTGCCGCATGCCACTGGACGACGGCGCGCAGGAGTCGCACTTGTTTGAACTGGGTGTGAGCTGCCCGCGCTGCCATGCCTGCACGAGCGATGTCCAAAAGAGCCGCGCCCGAGAACGCCAGCGCCAATGGGTTCTAGCCAAAGCACGCGGCAGTGCGCTCATTGGCGAAACCACGCCACCCGCGCTCAGCAAACCCGTCCCATCCGACGTCGCCAGCGCCTGTTCCCCGACCAAAACCGCTGGCTGATGGCACCATCGGGGCCAACTGCGGCACACCCGCTGCAGCCGCCACTGCCCGTTCTGTATTCGTTTCGGCGTTGCCCCTACGCCATGCGTGCCCGCTTGGCACTGGCGGCCAGCGGCATGGTATGCGAGCTGCGCGAGGTGGTGCTCGCCCGCAAGCCTGCCGCGCTGCTGTTGGCTTCGCCCAAAGGCACTGTGCCTGTTCTGGTGTTGCAAAACGGTGCCGTGCTGGAGCAAAGCCTGGACATCATGCTGTATGCCCTGCACCGTCGTGATCCGTGGCGGTGGCTACCCTCATCCGTACAGGATCTCAGCGCCACGCTCGCCCTCATTGCCCAGTGCGACAGCAGTTTCAAAGCCAATCTCGACCGCTACAAATACCCCAGCCGTTACGCTCTGCCTGATGGCCTAGGCGATCGCGCCGAGGGCGCAGTGTTTTTGCAAATGCTGAACGATGCACTGGCGACTCAGAGTTTTCTGCACGGCGCACACTTCGGTCTTGCCGATGCTGCCATAGCGCCTTTTGTGCGCCAGTTTGCGCACACCGATATATCCTGGTTTGCCAGCCAGCCGTGGTCCGCGCTTGGAGCCTGGCTGACTGCGTTTGAAACGTCAAAGGCGTATTTGCATGTGATGGACAAGGTGCCGACGTGGTTTGAAGGCCAATCGCCATGGCGATTTCCAGCCCTGTAGCCGATATTAATTCGATAGCTATCCGTGAAGTCCCGACGAGGGCTAGCGGTCAATGACACAAACACCCTGTGATTCACCAAGTCAGCAATGGCAATATAGCGGATTGAAAGGAAAGACCGCTTCCGCGGCAATGCGGGTCTATGTTTTTCTCCATACCCGACCTCGAATTTCCCGTTTGCCACCATCAAAGCTGCGCTCAGCAATCATTTTTACGTCCATTAAGCCGCGACGACCAGACAGGTTTAGTTTTGCCTGACAGGTTGGATTTTTAGCAGCAGGAACGCGTTATTCCATTTCTAAATCATCCGTGTCGTTGTTGCTTCGCCTGGTCGTGCTACAGCACTGCCTGCGGCTTCACGCCTAGACACAAATGATTTGGAAACGGAATTAGACCCAAAGCTGTTTCATCTCCCGTACAAAATCCTGCCTGATATGCAGCCAGGTATCTGACCCGTCGGTGTGATTGGTGATTTGCCCGCGTGCAAGCACCTGTTTGCCCGCCACAAACACATCAGAGAACCGCGCATCGGGGCTGGAAAACACCAGCGCATCGAGCACATGGCTGGACGGAACACCCAAGAGGGCGGGTGACGCAGCGTCAAGTACCAGAAAGTCCGCGCGGTTCCCCAGCTTGATGTCGCCCAGTGGTTTGGCGCAGGCTGCTTGCCCACCCGCCAGGGCCGCCTCGAACAGCGCTGCCGCGGAGCTGGGATGGGGGCCGGTTTGAGCCGCGACATTGCGCTTGCGCTGCGTCAGGCGTTGGGCGTATTCCAACAAGCGCAATTCTTCTGACCAGCTGCGGGTGACATGGCTATCGGAGCCGATGGACCACTTGCCACCCAAAGCAGCGTAGTTGGAATAATCAAACACACCATCGCCCAGGTTGGCTTCGGTGCTGGGGCAAATGACGAGCGACGCACCGGCACGCTGCACCGCCTGCAATTCGGGCAAGGTGGTATGGGTGGCGTGCACCAGGTTCCAATGGTCATTAACCGCCACGTGGGACATCAGCCATTCAATCGGGCGCTGGCCGGTGTGATTGAGGCAGTCTTGCACTTCCTGGGTTTGCTCTGCAATGTGGATGTGCACCGGCAAGCCACGTGAGTTGGCTTCAAGGGCCATTTCATTCACCGCCGCCGCATCCGCAGCACGCAGCGAATGGATCGCCACACCCACATTGATGTTCGCCAAATCTGCCGTTTGGCGCTGCACTGCATCCACCAGACGCAGCACGCTGTCTGGCGTTGACGCAAAGCGGCGCTGGTCGTCACGCAAGCCCGTCGCCTCAAACCCCGAGCGCATGTACAGCGTGGGCAGCAGCGTCAGGCCCATGCCCACCCGCTGCGCGGCCCGCACCAAGGCCAGTGACATCTCCAGCGGGTCGGCGTGGGCTGCGCCATCCACGGCGTTGTGCAGGTAGTGAAACTCACACACCTGGGTGTAGCCACCGGTCAGCAGCTCGGCATACAAAAAGGTGGCGATCGCCTCCATTTGCTCGGGCGTGATGCGCCGCGCCACCGAGTACATGCGGTCGCGCCAACTCCAGAAATCGTCACTTT
This sequence comes from uncultured beta proteobacterium, assembly GCA_903856025.1. Classification (GTDB taxonomy): domain Bacteria; phylum Pseudomonadota; class Gammaproteobacteria; order Burkholderiales; family Burkholderiaceae_C; genus Rhodoferax. The sequence goes on along the minus strand of CAIOAQ010000275.1, from coordinate 15,939 downwards.
GTGCGCCACCGTGGGTGCCACGGCGTTCCGTCAAGCCCGCGATGGCACGTTGAAACGCGTGGCTGTGGGCATTGACCACACCGGGCAACACCGGGCCGCTGAGTTGTGTTGCACCGCGACGTTCATCCTCAGTGGCATGGGGCTGAACACCGCACCAGTTGCCGCGGGCATCCACCGACAACAGCACGTTGGGGGCCCACGCGCCGCCAACCCAGGCTTGTGATGCAAAAAATGGGGTCGAACTCATGGTCGTTGGTCTTTCTGAGCCGCTCGGGCTGCAGCAGTGCAAGCCGCCAATGCGTGCAGCATCATGTCTTTTAGCAAGGGCCGAATCGCCTCAGCCTTGTGCTCGTCAAATTCAAAGGGCTTAATCTCAGCCATGTACAGGTTTTGACACATTTCCAGCTGCACCGCGTGCACCTGCTCACGTGGTGCGCCGTAATGCCTGGTGATGTAACCACCCTTGAAGCGGCCATTGACCACGTGCGTGACGGCATCGGTCGCTCCACACACTTGGTCGATGGCAGCGGTGATGGCCGGGTCGGCGCTGGCACCGCTGGCCGTGCCAATGTTCAAGCCCGGCAGCGTGCCTTCAAACAACCAGGGAATCTGCGAGCGGATGCTGTGCGCGTCCCACAACAGCACAAAGCCGTGGATCGCCTTGAGGCGCTGGAGTTCTGCCGCCAGCGCATCGTGGTAGGTCTGCCAATAGGTCGCACGCCTTTGCAGCCGTTCATCCACTGTAGGCTCGCAGCCCGGCTGGTAAAGCGCCTCACCGGTGAAAAACCGGGTGGGGCAAAGCTCGGTGTTCGCAGCGCCGGGGTACATGGGCGCATCGTCAGGCGGGCGGTTCAGGTCGATGACATAGCGAGAGGTGTGCGCCACCAGCACGCTGGCATCCAGCTCTGGCAAAAAGTTGTACAACTGGGGCAGGTGCCAGTCGGTGTCTTCCACCGCCAAGGCGCGTGGCACGTAGGCGTTGTGCAACGCGGACGGAATGTGCGTGCCCACATGCGGCATGCTCACCAACAGCGGCGCGTTGCCCTGGTGCAATGTGAAATTCATCGCGGCTCCCCTTGGTACACGGTTTGTATGCATGGATTGGCCCCTAGCCCATATGAAAGCTGCGCAGGGTGCTTCACATTCCATAGCACAAAGTCGGCGCGGTTGCCTGCCGCCAATTCCCCGCGATCCGTCAGCCCCAATGCTTTTGCCGCATGGCGGGTGACACCAGCCAGGGCTTCTTCCGGGGTCAAACGAAACAAGGTGCAGGCCATGTTGAGCATGAGCAGCAGCGAAGTGCAAGGCGAGCTGCCCGGGTTGCAGTCGGTGGCAATGGCGATGGGCACACCCTGGCTGCGCAACAGTTCCACCGGCGGCAACTTGGTTTCGCGCAGGAAATAGAAGGCACCGGGCAGCAGCACCGCCACCGTGCCCGCCTTGGACATCGCCTGCGCGCCCGCCTCGGACAACCATTCCAGATGGTCGCAACTCAGAGCGTTAAAGCCCGCTGCAAGAGCGGCACCACCGCTGTCGCTGAGTTGTTCGGCATGCAGCTTAACGGGTAAACCCAGTGCGGAAGCGGTTTCAAACACACGCCTGATTTGCGCCGGGCTGAACGCGATGCGCTCGCAAAATCCGTCCACCGCATCGACCAGACCTTCGGCGCACAACGCGGGCAATATGCGCAAGACCTCGCCCACGTAGGCATCGGGCTGACCGGCAAACTCGGGCGGCAGAGCGTGTGCGCCCAGAAAAGTGGTGCGTACATCGACGGCAAACTGCTGCCCCAGCGCACGCGCCACCTGCAGCATCTTGCGCTCAGGCTCCAGCGCCAGGCCATAGCCCGACTTGATTTCCAGGGTGGTCACGCCTTCACTCAGCAGCTGCTTCAGCCGCACAGTGCTTTGCGCTTTCAACTGCTCCGGTGTGGCGCTGCGCGTGGCCTGCACGGTGGAGGCGATACCGCCGCCACGCTTGGCGATGTCTTCATAGCTTGCACCGTTCAGCCGCAACTCGAACTCATGGGCGCGGTCGCCGCCATAAACCAGATGCGTGTGGCAGTCGATCAGCCCCGGCGTGACCAAGGCACCACAGCAGTCGTGCGTCTCAAGGCATTGCTGTGCCAGTTCCGCTGGCAACGCACTGCGCGGGCCAACCCAGCGCAAATGCGCACCGTCCACCACCAAGGCGGCATCGTTGACAAGTCCGTAGGACTCGGCAGCCTGCGCTTGCATGGTGGCGGCGGTGCAATGCGTCCAGAGTTTCATGCGGTGATCTCCATCCACAAGGCGCTGGCGGTTTGCAGGATGAGGCGGGTTCCTTCGGGACAAGTCCGCCAAACCAGGGTATTCGGTGAAATCGCCAGAGATTCATCATTAAATTGCACTATAGCCCCCGTATTCATTGCGTACACAGCTATTGTTTTTGAATTGTTCAGCTTCTCAAAATGGTCACGGTCCAGCCGCAGCATCCGGCCACCCACACAGCCTCGGCGCAACATCAGGTTGAAATCTTGCGTGGAGCCCTCCAGCAGGGTGCACTGCACTGGCAGTTCACCCTCAAAGCACAGCGGTGCGCTGCTGTCCGTCAAGGTGTGAACGGCCACGTCGGGTGAGGTGCCCATGTCCAGCCGCACCCCAGCGCCCGACAACACCGCAAACCAACGCTGCACACCAGCGAAGTGCGAGAACGGCCCGCTCAAGGCCACCTCGGCCACCGACATGCGCCACACCCAATCTTGCGCGTTGGGCCAGGCAACCAGTTCGCGGGTGAGGCCGCCGCCGTTTTTCCAGGGGCTGGGCGGTGCGTCCGCCAGGGCGATGGTTTGCCAGCTCATGGCTTCTCCAGTGCGTGTTCAGACTTCAAGCCACAGCTTGGGCAGACCCGGCAAGCTGCGGAATATCGGTGACAGCGCCCCCGTGCGCACCATCGCTGCCGCATGGGCAATATCAGGTGCCAGGTAGCGGTCTTGCGTCAGCGCGGGCACCTCTGAGCGCAGCAAGCTGTGGGCTTCTTCCAGCGCGGCAGAACTGGTCATCGGGCGCAAAAATTCGATGCCCTGCGCAGCGGCCAGCAACTCAATACCCAGAATGTGGGCGGTGTTGCTGATCATGGCTTGCAAGCGGCGTGCCGCAAAGGTGGCCATGGACACGTGGTCTTCCTGGTTGGCGCTGGTGGGCAGGCTGTCCACGCTGGCCGGATGCGCCAGCGATTTGTTCTCGGAGGCCAGGGAGGCTGCGGTGACATGGGCGATCATGAAGCCGCTGTTCAAACCGGCATCGCTGGTCAGGAAGGGTGGCAGGCGCGACACGCTGCTGTCAATCAACATGGCGATACGGCGCTCGGCAATTGCACCCACTTCGGCAATCGCCAGGGCCATGCCGTCCGCTGCCAACGCCACGGGCTCGGCGTGGAAATTGCCACCGGAGAGCATGGCGCCGTCTTCGGCAAACACCAGCGGGTTGTCGGTGACCGCATTGGCCTCGCGCACCAGCACCAAGGCGGCGTGGCGCACCTGGTCCAGGCAGGCCCCCACCACTTGAGGCTGGCAGCGCAGGCAATAAGGATCTTGCACGCGGTCGTCGCCGTCCAGGTGCGAGTTGCGGATGGCGCTGCCTTTGAGCAGCGCGCGGTAATACTGCGCCACGTCGATTTGACCGGGTTGACCACGCAGCATGTGGATGCGCGGGTCAAACGGGCCGTCACTGCCACGGGCGGCATCGATCGTGAGAGCACCAATCACCAGCGCCGCTTCTAGCACCGGCTCGAAACTCAGCAAGGCGTGCAAAGCCAGGGCGGGGGAGGTTTGTGTGCCATTGATCAGCGCCAGGCCTTCCTTGGCACCTAACTTGAGCGGTTCGATACCGGCTTGTTGCAGGGCTTGCATAGCGGGCATGCGCTGGCCATTGACCAGCATGTCGCCCTCGCCCAGCAGGGCCAGGGTCATGTGTGCCAAAGGGGCCAAATCACCGGAAGCACCAACTGAGCCTTGTTGCGGCACAAAAGGGGTCAGCCCTGCATTGAACACTGCCAGCAAAGTGTCCACCACCACCTGACGCACGCCTGAGTAGCCACGCGCCAGACTGGCCGCCTTGAGTGCGATCATCAGCCGCATGATTTCGGGGGCCAGCGGCTCGCCCACGCCCACGCTGTGCGAGCGGATCAGGTTGAGCTGCAAGGTTTCCAGCTGACTTTTGCTGATGCGCTGGTTGGCCAGCTTGCCGAAACCGGTGTTGACACCGTACACCGGCGCATCGCCATCGGCCGCACGTTGAACCACTTGTTGGCTGGCTGCGATGATGGCCTGGCTAGATTGCGGCAGCGTGAGCTTGATGCCACCCGCGTGAATGGCAAGAAGTTGCTCCAGCGTGAGGTGGCCGGGTTGAATGCAAAGCGTAGCGGTCATCTCAGAATCCTTTCATGGGCATGTTCATGCCGTGTTGTTGGGCGCATTGTTCAGCAATTTCATAGCCTGCGTCGGCGTGACGCATGACCCCGGTGGCGGGATCGTTCCACAGCACCCGCTCCAGCCGAGCTGCAGCTTCGGGCGTGCCGTCAGCAACGATCACCACCCCGGCGTGTTGCGAGTAGCCCATGCCCACACCACCGCCATGGTGCAAGCTGACCCAGGTGGCACCACTTGCCGTGTTGAGCAAGGCGTTGAGCAGCGGCCAGTCGCTCACCGCGTCGCTGCCGTCCTGCATGGCTTCGGTTTCACGATTCGGTGAAGCGACCGAGCCACTGTCCAGATGGTCACGGCCAATGACGATCGGGCCTTTGAGTTCACCGTTTTTCACCATCTCATTGAATGCCAGACCCGCCAGATGGCGCTCGCCCAGACCAATCCAGCAGATGCGTGCCGGCAGGCCCTGGAACGCGATGCGTTCTTGCGCCATGTCCAGCCAGCGGTGCAGTCCGGCGTTGTTGGGGAAGAGTTCTTTCATCTTGGCGTCGGTCTTTTGGATGTCCTCTGGGTCACCACTCAAGGCCACCCAACGGAAGGGACCGACCCCACGGCAAAACAGCGGGCGCACATAGGCGGGTACAAAACCGGGGTAGTCAAAGGCATTGGTCACACCAAAGTCCTTGGCCACCTGGCGCAGGTTGTTGCCATAGTCCACCGTGGGTATGCCCATGGCATGGAAGTCGAGCATGGCCTGCACGTGGCGTGCGCAGGATTCGCCTGCGGCCTGGGTCAGTGCTGCGTGTTGAGACGGGTCTTTTTGAGCGGCCTTCCACTGGTCCACGCTCCAACCTGAGGGCAGATAGCCGTTGATGATGTCGTGCGCAGACGTTTGATCAGTGACGATGTCCGGACGGATGCCACCGGCCTTGGCACGTTTGACCAGCTCCGGCACGATGTCTGCAGCATTGCCACACAGGGCAATGGACACCGCTTTTTTCTCTGCGGTGTATTTGGCAATACGAGCCAGCGCGTCGTCCAGATCGGTCGCCTGTTCGTCCACATAGCGGGTGCGCAGGCGAAAATCGATGCTGGTTTGCTGGCACTCGATGTTGAGCGAGCACGCGCCGGCAAAGGTGGCAGCCAAAGGCTGCGCACCGCCCATGCCGCCCAGACCAGCGGTCAACACCCAACGCCCCGCCAGGTTGCCGTCAAAGTGTTGACGACCAGCTTCGACAAAGGTTTCGTAGGTGCCTTGCACAATGCCTTGCGAGCCGATGTAAATCCAGCTGCCTGCCGTCATCTGGCCGTACATCATCAAGCCTTTGCGGTCGAGTTCGTTGAAGTGCTCCCAGTTGGCCCATTTGGGCACCAGGTTGGAATTCGCAATCAGCACCCGTGGTGCATCGGCGTGGGTACGAAAGACGCCGACCGGTTTGCCGCTTTGTACCAGCAAGGTTTCGTCAGTCTTGAGTTTTTTCAGACTGTCCAGAATGCCGTCAAAGCAGGCCCAGTTTCGTGCCGCCTTGCCGATACCGCCGTACACCACCAAAGCGTCGGGGTTTTCAGCCACATCAGGGTCAAGGTTGTTTTGCAACATGCGGTACGCAGCTTCAATCTGCCAGTTGGCACAGACCAGGGAATTACCACGCGGTGCGCGCACAGTGCGAGCTTGCGCATCCGCAAATGGCAGGTTGCTTGGGTGGGTCATGGTGATCTCCGATACAAGTTGGGTGTCATGGTGTCTAAATTCTATAGTTGTCTATACAACTTTGTCAAATAGGTGAAAACCCTCAGGTGGATCAGCGGGGGTTTATGCGCTAAATTCAGACCATGACACCGATCGCCCCGACAAATCCACTTCCGGCCTATGAACAGGTCAAAGCCTTCATCAAACAACAAATCACCAACGGTTCCTGGCGACCCGGCGACAGCGTACCCAGCGAGTCTGCATTGCAGCAACAATTTGGCGTCAGCCGCATGACGATCAACCGGGCGGTCAAGGAATTGGCCGTGGAAGGTGTGGTCAACCGAGTGCAAGGCTCGGGAACGGTGGTGGCGCAGCTGCACCGCATCTCAAGCAGCCTTCAAATACGCGACATCCACGATGACATTCTGGCGCGTGGTCATGTACACACGACCAAGATTTTGTTAATGGAAACAACGCGGGCCAACGTCGCGCAAGCGCAAATATTCAGGGTACACAGCGGAGCCAAGCTGTTTCATTCGGTGCAGGTGCACTTTGAAGACGGTGTCGCCATCCAGCTGGAAGATCGGCACGTGAACCCGCAAGCGGCTCCGCTTTATTTGGAAAATGATTTCACCGTCACCACACCAACCCGCTATTTGTTGGAACATGCACCACTGACCGAGGCCAGCTTCACCATCGAAGCCACACCAGCCAACCCCGCTGATGCCCAATGCTTGGGCATCAAGCGCGGCGAGCCTTGCCTGGTGATGACACGCAGCACCGTCAGTGGCCCGCATGTGGCCAGTCTGGCACGGTTGGTTTACCCGGGCTCACGCTACAGCTTTGGTGGCAAGTTTCAGTTGTAGCTATTCGGCCTACTGGGTCTCATATATTTCGAGGTTTAAGGGGTAACATGATTGCGTCGTCACAATCATTTCCCACTATGAAAAAGAGAGGTTTTTTCAAACGGCACGCCATGCGCATCAGCTTAAGCCTGGCCGTTATTGGGATTTTGTTGCTGCACACGGTCGGCGTACTGAACCTGGGTTTTGTGCAGAGCGTTGAAAACTACGCCTACGACGCACGCCTGAGGTTGACGATGCCTGACACGGGGGATCCGCGTGTGGTGATTGTCGATGTTGACGAAAAAAGCCTTCAGCAGCAGGGGCACTGGCCATGGCCACGCAATCAGCTCGCAAACATGGTTAACAAATTGTTTGACCAGTACCAAATCAAGGTGCTCGGCTTTGACATGTTGTTTGCGGAGCATGACAACAGTTCGGGGTTAAACATTCTGGAACGACTTGAACATCAAGAACTGAGGGACAACGAGCAGTTTTCCAAAGCACTGGACCACTTGCGACCGCAGCTGCGGTACGACGATTTGTTTGCCCGTAGCCTTAAAAATCGATTGATTGTCATGGGCTATTTCTTCACGCACAGCGATGACGACACCGCCGAAGTGGGCGTACTACCAGAACCCGCGATAGGGCGCGACCAGTTTTCGCCCGGATCGGTAGGTGCCATGAACGCCAGAGGCTATTACGGCAATCTCCCGCAATTCCAAGATGCTGCTCTGGCAGGCGGCTTTTTCAACGCATCCCCTTTAGTGGAAAGTGATGGGGTTTTCCGGCGAATTTCCCTGCTGCAAATGTACAAAGGAAATTTATACGAAACCTTAAGTTTGGCTGTGGCCCGTTTGGCGTTGCAGGCTCCTCCGGTGAAGCCGGGATATTCACTCGTTGGTGCTCACGCATTGGAAACATTGCAACTGGGCAACCAAAGCATTCCCGTGGACGCACAAGTTGGCGCATGGATCCCGTTTCGGGGACGCCAGAGGACCTTTCAGTATGTATCGGCAAGCGACGTCTTGCAGGGCAAGGCTGATCCAGAAATCCTCCGTGACGCCATTGTGCTTGTCGGAACCACGGCGACTGGGCTGAATGACGTGCGCACTGTCCCGGTGCAGGAGTCGTATGCTGGCGTGGAGGTGCATGCCAACATGGTGTCCGCCATTCTGGACGGCAACATCAAGGCGCTCCCGGCCTACACAAATGGGCTTGAGGCCGGATTTATCCTTGCGCTAGGTATTGCGCTGGCGCTTGCATTGCCAACGCTTATGCCTTTGCCTGCCACGCTCTTGTCGGCCGGCGCGATGGCACTGATGGTGTTGTGCAATCTCTATTTTTGGCAGTTTCAACAACTGATACTGCCACTGGCCAGCAGTCTGATTTTGGTGAGTGCGCTTTTTGTTCTGAATATGTCCTACGGTTTTTTTGTAGATTCGCGAGCAAAGCGACTGCTGGCGCATTTGTTTGGCCAATATGTCCCGCCAGAACTGGTTGACGAGATGGCACAGGATCCTGGTGCCTACAGCCTCAAAGGTGAAGGACGCGAACTAACCGTGTTGTTCTCGGATGTACGTGGATTCACCCATATTTCAGAAGGTTTGAAGCCCAATCAACTGACGCAACTCATGAATGCGTATTTGACCCCGATGACCCATGTGATTCATCGCCATCGTGGCACCATCGATAAATACATGGGCGATGCCATCATGGCTTTTTGGGGTGCACCAGTCAGCGACCCACAACATGCCCGATCCGCTGTGCTGGCAGCATTGGACATGGTGGCCGAATTGGCCACCTTGCAAGAGCAGTTCAAAGCGCATGGCTGGCCGCCCATTGCCATTGGAGTTGGCGTAAATACCGGAGAGATGACCGTTGGCAACATGGGTTCTGAGTTTCGACTTGCTTATACGGTGATGGGTGATGCTGTGAATCTGGGTTCCAGACTCGAAAGCTTGACCAAACAATATGGTGTCGACATCATCGTCAGTGAATTCACACGCAATGGTTTGACCGACTTCACATTTCGTGAACTTGATTGCGTGCGTGTCAAAGGCAAAGACAAACCTGTGCGCATCTATGAACCATTGGGGCTCACTGAGCGGATCACGCCTGCAGTACTGGAACACCTGGCAGCTTACGACCGCGCGCTCGCCTTGTACCGTTCGCAGCATTGGGAAGCAGCACAGGCGGCATTTGATGCATTGCGCGCCAAAGACCCCAACCGAAAGCTCTATCAAATTTACATGCACCGCATCCTGCATTTTGCAAATCAACCACCCCCCGAAGATTGGGATGGCGTTTACACTTTTGAAACCAAGTAACCCCCATAGCGTCCGCCACGAAGTACCGTGTATAGCCGAGTTATCCAACCCGAAACCTCAGTGAAGTTTGATGCCACTCAAGCCGTCATGAAACGATTTGCCATCTTCAACCGCCCAAAAATCTGGGTCTATTTTGTTTGCACGGTGCTGATGCTGGGCTTGCTCATGGAGAACACCTTGGCTCAGGGTGGTGCAGATGACCCGTTGGCAGTCTGGGACTTTGACACACACAGCATCACAACAATCCCCAACGACACGACCACCCCTTTAGCGACCTCATTGCCCGAGTTGTTGATCGAACAGTTACTCACCCGTTCCACGCTGCACGTCATCGAAAGATCTCGGCTGCGCGAAATTTTGGACGAGCAAAAGTTGGGGTCATCCGCCTTGGCTGATGAGGATACGCGCCTGCGTCTTGGTCGTCTGGCAGGTGCTAAAAACATGGTGTTTGGCAGCATCATGCGCATTGGCGATCAAGCCAGACTGGACGTGCGACTGGTGTCCACTGAGACCTCTGAAGTTCTTGCCACAAGTGAGGTCAGCGCGCAAGTCAATGACCTCCTGCAGAAGATGCCGGAGGTCGCTGGTGCGTTGGTGTCCAAGCTTGAGGCCCTCTCCGTAAAGAATCGGACAGGGGCAGCAACTGTTTCGACAAGTGACGATTTGAACCGCCAATTCAATCAGGGACTGGCACAAATGGATCACAAGGACTATGCTGGCGCAATCGAAACATTCAGCGCCATTCTTGCCGTCAGCCCCAACTTTTCCGCTGCCGAACGCCAGATCAAACTGGCACTAGATCAGCTATCGAGGCAATAACCATCATGACTACGTTTTTACGCATCCTGCTCATCTTTGTCATCGGCTTTTCAACGACGCTGTTGCATGCAGCGACAGAAAAACGAATTGCGTTGCTCATTGGCAATGGCGGCTACGATTTCGCCCCCTTGTCCAATCCAGTCAACGATGTACAGGACATGGGCAACGCCCTCAAAAGCGTCGGCTTTGACATCATCCAGCGTGAAAACCTCAACGCTGAGGGCATGAAAACAGCCATCCGAGACTTTGGCGAATTGATGAAGAAGAACAAGGATGCCGCAGGCTTTTTCTTCTTCGCGGGGCACGGCGTACAAGTAAACGGGAAAAACTTCCTGCTACCTGTTGGTCGCCAATACAAATCTGAGCAGGATGTGGAAGATTACGCCATTGACATCAACTTCGTCATGCGCCGCCTGGAAGAAGCCAACAATCGCATCAGCGTGGTGATACTGGATGCGTGCCGCAACAACCCCTTCTACGGAAAAAAGTCTCGCTCTTTATCTTCATCTAGCGGACTGGCGCGGATGGATGCCCCAAGCGGCGCATTGGTTGCTTTTTCCACAGCACCAGGCACAGAAGCCAGCGATGGCAGCGGACGCAATGGTTTGTATTCCAAATACCTGCTCTCCAACATCCGTATTCCAGGATTAACGATTGAGCAGATTTTCAAGCGCACCCGTGATGGTGTCGAGCGCGAATCCGGCGGCGGTCAAAGCCCACGAGAAGAAAGCAGCCTCAAAGGCGAAGACTTCTTTCTCATTCCATTGGACGGCGCAAGTTTTTCCGTTCCGGTTTCTGGCAATGCGGCAGATGTTGCGTACTGGGAAACCATCAAGAACAGCACCTTTATCAATGACTTCAAAGCCTATCTGAAAGATTTCCCACAAGGAACATTTGTCAGCTTGGCACAGAACCGCATTGCTGAGTTTTCCGCGAAGAAAGAAGCCACCGGGCGCACGATGGTCGAGCGCGCAACGATGCGTATAGGAGAGACTGTGCCTCCTTTCAATACTTTTTCTGTAGGGAAAGCCGCCATCAATAACGATGCCATTTCAAAAAATCCCATGTCGGTCTTGTATTTTTTTGATACCCAACGATGCAAAGGTTGCTTGGAAACACTGTCCCGTCTGCGTGATTTGTCGGCACAATATAAAAATGATGGACTCGTGGTGCTGGCTTTTGGAAAGATGCCGACAAGTGCACTGGAAAGCCTAAGCGTCAAAGAGAGCAGCAATTTCCATCTGGTGAGTGCCGACGAAGAAATTCTCAAAAAATTTCACATCTCTGACATGCTCCCCACAGTGGTCGTGACCACGCAAGGCGGCACAGTCACCAGTGTGATCAATGGCGGAGGTTCAAGCAACGATACCGTGATCTTTTCTTTGGCCGAATCCATGCTGACACGCGGAAACCCGGTAGCTGCCAGTCAACTCTTCAACTCCCTCAGGGGATTGCTGCCAACGATGACCTTGGCACAGATTGGCAATGCTTACAGCCTGCTCAGGCAAAATAAGTCCGCAGATGCCATGGTTATTTTCAAAGCTGCGACTGCGGATTCACGCAAAGATATGGCCATGCGAGGACACGAAGGTTTGGCCGAAGTGGCCTTGTTGGCAGGCGATCTCGAGAAGGCGCTCGCAGAGTCTGATGCCGCTATAAAGTTAAACCCCAATCGCACCTCTTCACAAATGACACGAGCGAAGGTACTTGCCGCCAAGGGTGACAGCAATGGTGCCGAGCAGGCGGTTGCGATTGCATCTTCTTCCAACGCTGTGGCAGATTTTTCCTGGCAAACTGCCGAGGCTACAACTGCACGCGGGAATTTGCTTAAGAAAATTTCACCGTCCATCGCGGTGACCGCTTACAAGGAAGCTGTCGAGGTCAACCCCTATGCGGCGGATGCCTTAGCCAACCAGGCCGCCGTACTTCAGTCCATGGGCAATAACGCGCAGGCGCTGGAGCTATTGAAACAAGCTGGCGAACGTGCCCCCCGCGATCGGGCAGTGCTGGCGCTTCTGCATCAAGCTGAACAGGCCGGCAAACAAAAAATGGATCTGGAACGGCAACGCTACATCGACGAATCAGTCAAAGAGCTGGTTGCGCGGTTCAAGGAGCAGAAAAACACCAAACCTGCCCGCCCCGCAGATGACTGGACATCTCAAGCCATGGCAGTTTCGGTTTTGGATTTCCAAACCAGCGGAGACACGGAGCTGTTGGGCAAGCTGGGCATGGACAAGCTTTTGCTACAGGAATTTTCACAAGCTTTGCTCAACAAAGGCATCACCGTGGTGGACCGTGCCATACTTGACAAACTTCTGGCAGAACTGAAACTTGGATCCTCTGAGCTGGCCGACCCTGATACGCAGTTGCGACTGGGCAGAATCATGGCGGCACGATTGATCACCACCGGCACGTTCACCGGTGCAGGCCAGAGCAAAGCTGTGTCCATGCGTATCATAGACACCGAAACCAGCAACATCGCCTATTCAGCCACTCAACGAAACATTACCATAGATCCGGTTTCACTGGCTGAGGACATGGCGGAGGCTGTCGCCAAAAATATCCACGAAAAATACCCGCTCAAAGGTCGCATCGCCATGGCTGACGATGACCAGTCCATCATCATCAACCTGGGTAAAAAACACGGTGCCACCCCAGGTCAAGCGTTCAACGTACTGGGTGAAGGTGTACCCATTGAGCTCAATGGCCGCATTCTGGGTTATCGTGAAACCAAGCTGGGGCAACTGGAAATTACGGCCTCAGAAGACTTGATGTCCTATGCCAAGGTTGTAGAGAAAAAAGGCACCTGGTCCAAGAACCAAAAAATCATCCTGAAATCAAGCCTCCAATAACGAAGTGTCCGAGATTAAGGACCAGGCCTGGAAAATGCGTGCACGCCGGAAACAGTTCCGTTTCCAGTCGCAAGCACCGTTGAAAACATCAAGCCATCAGCCGTTTTACCAAGAAAATTACCTGTGAAAACGCTGGCTTCCGGTGAAAACGCTGTGCAACCCGTACAGGTTCCGGATGCGTAGTTACCTTTGAAAAAACCTGAACCAATGGTGGTGGAATAGACCGCAGCACCATTCAGGTTTGCAAAATTCAGGTTACCGATGCCAAAGCCAAGATTGTTCAACTGAACTGCCTGGTTGACAAAATCAACACCAATGGTCCCACTTACATTGTTCAGGAAACCACCAGCCGGAACAAATGCTGTCACGCCTGTCGTGGGCATGGCGCGCGTCGCCTGCCCGATCATGTATTGAAATTGCGGTCCAAGATTGGTCATGGCGGCACCGTTGGACGAAACCGTGTAACTTCCCGCGCCTGTTTGCCAGGTACCCCAAGACACCGTAGAACCGCTGCTTAAAACAACTGAACCAGTGGGCTGGTCGGTTGCATTCGATCGGGTAGCCTGAAACACCGCAGCATCACCCACTTTGACTAATCCGGTCGAATCGGCAGTCACCTGGTCCAATGTCCATTCGTTGGTCGAGGCAATTGCAATTGGAATGCCCGTTGCATCTTGCCGCAGGTAGCTCACAGCCACAACACGCCGGTCGGCATAGTTAGAGCCTGAGCCAGCTGGGTTTGTGGTGAAATTGTTGCTTGCGTCTTTTGCGCTGGCTGTACTCACGCTGGCATCAGGTTTACTCCCCACCACAACCGATTGACCGGACTGCAAAGCGGCAATTGCACCTGACAGATCTACTTCGACTTGAACTTTGCCGGACGTCGTAGCGGCTTTTGCCGCAGCAGCCAAAGCCGCTTGCAACTGAACGGTACCAGCAACGTTACTGCCCGGCATGGAGACAACCAGATTGCCCGCCAACTCGAAATTTGGATCCAGTTCAACCGCTTTTTCAAAGAAGGCCTTGGCTTCGGCAAACTTGCCCTGGTCCTGCGCATTGAGGCCCAATGAAAACATTTTGAACGCTGCAAAATTGGTGGTGTGCATGCGCTCAACATTGCGCCGGATATCCACTGGCAAACTCTCCAGTGGTATGCCAAGGTCACTTAAGGCGGCATAAACCATTTCTTTTTGGGCCGTGAAAAAAGTGGACACATCACCACTTTTTTTACCCCCGCCTATGGCCTTTGAGCTTGCACTCTCAATGATGGCGCTCTCCAGATCAAAGCGCTCCGCATGCGCCACAAAAGCCGACGAGGCCACCAACAAAACACCGAGACATTTATTGGTCCTCATCATTGCACTCCAAAGCTGCCTACAACCACCTTTTCGGCACGAATCAGGCGCCCCGCCTTGACCATCGTGTCCTGGGTCACCAACCCACTTTCGCTTAGTTGAATCTCATCCATTAACTTCTGTACCTTCTGTCGCTCCAGCACCTTGAGACCAGGCACCTTACTTAAATCGGTGATGACCATTGCCGCGATCCCTTTGGCCAAAGCGGCATAGGCGGGGTCACCACGATTGGTAAACGCCTGCACAGCGATGGTGTTGGGTTCTGGTTTTTCGGCGGAAATTGCGCTCTCCGTTTGCAAGGCCTGCTTGACTTCATTTTGCAACTGATTGGTCAGCAACAATGTGACTAATTGATTCACGCCCCGGTCGCGAGCAGACTGTGGATCATCAATTGCATACTGCTGCAAATGCTTCAAAGCTGCATCGTTGTCCTTGAGCTCAAGCGCGATCAACCCCAAATAATAAGACACAATTTTTTCTGTGGGTGAAGTCTCCCTCACGGCAAGCAGGACCTCCCGAGCTTGACTAAATTGACCGGCCTTGAAAGCATCCATGCCAACTTTTATTTGATCAGCCAACACCAATTTTGACTTTGCTGCCAGTTCGAGTTGATTGTCATCAGACAGCAAATCTGTATCGCGCGCCAACAGCACCGGGCGTCTACCTCCTGCTGTGACCCTGAAAGGTTTTGCTTTAAGAACGGATCGTCCACCTGGGTACTCCACAATAACTTCGCCAGCAAACGCTTTGCCATACAAACCAGTTACCTCCTTGCAACCAGCCCCACAATGGTGCAAACGAAGGTATCCCCCAGTCCGGAAGTCAAAACCCAGTGCTTGCAGATTGACCTCTTGCTTGCCCGCCAAAACGCTCAGCCCACCACTGACGAGTTTGAGGACGGTCTGCGGCGTAACCAGGACTGCAATTTCGCTGCTACGTGGAACTTCCAAAACAGCGCCGCCATCCAGCAAGAGTTGCGCAGTTCCAAGTTCACCCGAACGAACATCAAATGCCCCCTGAATCGCATCCCCTACCTTCAAAGGTACCCACTGCCCTTGGTTCAACCGCTGCACCTGACCAAGCACCGACAACACCCGAACATCTCCAGCCATAACGGCAGTCGTCATTAAAGCCACCAGGAGTCCCACCAGTAAACGATGCATGATCAATCCCTAAAAAAGGTAACGGGTCCGCAAACCCACAAGAAGGCGACGATAGGAATACAAAGCCTGGTTCGACTCGTTGTCGGTGTATTGAAGATCTGCACGAATCAGCCAATTACGGCTCCATAAATAGTTCATCCCAGCATCGCCAGTCCACATCACATCCCGTCGCGCTGTACCAAAAGCAATATCGGCTTGGTCATACAAACTTTGTTGCCATGCAATACCAACGCTCAGACCTATTCGATCGGTGGGGTTCGCTTGCCCAGACACCCGCGCTGTCAACAGGTCTCTGCTTAAATCGTTGCGCAAATGCAGGTTGGCTTCTTTTGCATAAGTGACCTGCAGGCCAAGGCTGGGATGCCAGTCTGATGCGAATGTGCGCTGGACACCCCCCCCCACAGTCATCATGCGGGCGTCACGCACCAGGTTGACAGTCGAATGTGCCAGTTCCGAATACTGAACCACGGAATTGGCACTGTA
>CAIOAQ010000274.1 GCA_903856025.1 uncultured beta proteobacterium | reverse complement strand
GTCTTCCATCTGGCCAAACTCCTGCTCACCCATCTTGTGAAGCACAGCGTCGTCAAAATGCTTGGCCTGCCCCTCGACACGCTGCTCCGTCGACATCAAATGAACACCGTCAAGTCGCAGCACCTCTGCGATACCGGTTTGTGCGTCGAGCTGCTGCAACATATGGTTGACAAAAAAATCAGGATTGAGCGCGACCAGCAAACGCAAATCTGTGCCATCGTCACCCATGGGGAACACGACAGGAATCAGGCTGCTTGCGCCCTGGCTTTGTCGTTCGTTGAAATCCCGGCCCAACCACGGCTTGCCAATGCGCAGCACCGAGCCCCCACCCTGAAGCAAAGGTAAATATTCCCGTGTCGACACCTGAATCCCCCCATTCGCTGGATTGGAGCTCACCACAATGCGGTCTTGTGCATCGATCAAGGACAAGGACCGCAGGTGCGGGGCTTGATGCAACAGCTGGTTCAAATCGGCGGTCACGCCTGACACATCACGCCCGATGCGGTCACGCTTGACCGCACTGACCGCTGCCAGCTCCGTGGCGTTGAGGCTTTGCGTCAAGAAATTTTCAAAGCTGCGCGCCATCAACGCCGACACCTGCAATCCGTGGTTGATGGCATCGCTGCGCAGCAACCACAAACTGTAAGAGGTCAGCCCGATCACACCCATCACAAATACAAACAGCGCCAGATAAAGGCGCAGCCATTCTTTCGGGTGTGTGCCCATCAACGCGCCAAAATCGGCTCAAGGTGATGCCGCTGGGCCGCGGCTTGCAAACGTCCGTCGCGTTTGACATCGCTGACAAATTTTTCCAGTCGCGCATACCAGGCATCGTCACCAGGTGCCATCGCATAGGCATAAGAGGTGATCTGATAGGTGGAGTCGGGTGATACCAACCGCGCCCAGTCCGCATTCGCCAAAAAGCGCTGGCTGTAGGGGTAATCGGTCATGAATACGTCCGATCGGCCAGACTGCACTTCTTGCTCGCGGGCGAAGGGTGTATCCAGCACCACCAGCCGTGCACTTTTCAATCGTTCCTTCATCACCGGCTCATGCAAGGTGCCTTTGGCCACGGCCACCACCGAACCAGGCTGGTCAATGTCCGTCCAGGTTTTGATACGTCGGTTGGTTTTTGTCGTGATGGCGTAAATATCGCTGGCCAGATGAGGCTGGGTAAAACGCAGTTTTTCCTGGCGTTGTGGGGTGATGCCAACGGCAAACATGGCCACGTCGCACCGGGCTTGGGTCACGTCGTCAATCAGCTTGGAGAATGAGCTGTCCACAAATTCAACCTTCGCACCCAGGTCCTTGCCCAGTTCGGTGGCCATGTCAATGTCAATGCCCGACAACTGCTGCGTCTTTGGATTGCGGTAGGTGATGCCGTAATAGTCCGGCCAGATGCACACGCGTACCGTTTGGGTGGCGATAACTTCCTTCAGCCGATGGCCATCCGCCTGTGCCGTCGACGCAACGGATTGGGCCTTCGATACCGTCGCAGTTGCGAGACATGCGAGCATCAATGCAAGTGAGGTGGTACGCATAGAACCGACTTTCTATGGAATGGATGCGCTCATTCTGCCATGCAACTCTTGGGCGTGAATTGTTAAGCCGTGTCCAGGACTTCCGGGGCCACCGCACACGGCCCAACTAACGCAGCCGATGCCTGATCGCAGCGCCCGATATCAGGGCACGCACTTCACACAGCGATTGCGCTGCAGGGTTCAGGGCGTCAGCCCGCATGGTGCGCAAGGTTTCGCATTACACACCATTGGCAAGCCTGCTAATTTCTCCCGTTGCGCCGGTCTTCCTCGCGGCGCGGCACATCCCGGCCATGTTCCACATCATGTGGCTTGCTGGCCGCAGATTCTGGTCGCTGCGCACGCGGTGGCTCAGCCCTGTGTTCTGTTGGCACCTGCGGCACAGGCACCACCAGCGGCGGCACCGCACTGGACGCTGGTACGCGCTGCATTTGCGGTTGCGCCGAATGCGGCAAAGCCACCGGTGACTCGGGCTCCGGTTGCCTGAACAGGTGCATGGGCTGCTGGCGGTTGTCACGCTCGATGGGTGTTGTCACCGTCGGCACAGCCGCAGGTGGAGGCATCCATTGCCGTGCAGACGGTGGGGCAGGTTGTGGCACGGAGACGGGTGGCTCACGCCGCTCTTGATTACCAACCGGACGGTTCCTGAGACCGGTCTCGGCGGAGGGCGGCGATGCGGAGGGGCTGGGGAGCGCCTGCGTCGGCGACACCGGATCGCGCGGACCAAGCACCTTGACGACATTCTGGGGGGCGACGGCCGACAGGGGTCTCAATGCGCTGCGAGCCGCATCATCCAATGGTTTGCCCGGATGGAGGTTCAACTGTTGCCGTTGCACAGCAAAGCCGTCATGTGCCACCGGCGGCTCGGTTGCGGCGACAACGGGTCGCTCAAAAATGCGTTGCGGTGGTCGCACGTGCGGTCTGGCGGCGCCGCGCACGCTCTGCTCAGTTGGTGCCACGGGAGCAACCGCCACCTGCAACGCACGGTCAAACTGGTCATGGTTCAACCGGACCCGGGCACCGAACACCGATTGCGACTGCACAAATGCATTTTTCGGAACCGCAACGATGGCGCCTGGAACGCGCCGATTGGCGTAGTCCAGTTCCGTCACGTTGTGTGCTGGGTTGATCACCCTGTCATGGATGACCGTGTTGCTGCGGTTGATGTTGTCAAAGTACCGGTGGCTGACCGAATAGGCGGGTTGGTACACCTCATGCGGCCCCAGCGCAAACCAGCCGATGCCACCGACGTTGCCATTGGTCATGTCCAACAGAAAATGGTCGCCGCCAACAAACACCACCAGTGCCGGCGCATAGAAGGCGGCACTTTGCATCGGACCCGGCACCCAGCACCAGTTGCGTCCAATGTGGGCCCAGCGACCATAGTGCGACACGGCAAAACCCCAAGGTGCGCTATCCACCCAGGTCCAGCCCCAGGGGTCGATCCAGGACCAGTGACCGTCACGATAGGGCGCCCAGTCTGCATCGACACGATACGGAACCCAAACGTTGCCGTAAGTCTCGTCAAAACGCCAGTTGCCATTTGCATCAAGGTCCTGGTAACCAATCACATCGGGCGACACAAAGCGCGCCGACTCCGACGCATCAAAAGCACGGTCACGTTGAAGTGCCCACTGATCGAACTCATCGAGACGCGGCGCATTAAAAAACTCATAAAGCCGTAAATCAGAGCCCGAGAATCGATAACTTTGCTGCGCGTCAACCAGATAGTCTGCCCCCTCGCCGGTGATCTCGCCCTGCCCTTTGCGCACGGTGACCTCGGTCAGGTTGCCATCGGGATCAACTGCAATGCGAAAGTCGCCACTGTGGCGCATGGTAAAGGCAAGGTTTGGCGTGTCCACTTCAAACATCTGACCAGGCGCAAGGTGATGCACCCGAACATTCAGAGCACCCTGCGTCAACTGCAACTGGGTGATGCTGTCGTCCAGGTTGAGCACGGCGACGCTGGTGTTCGCCCGCAGCCGAATCATGGCGCTGCCGTCCTGAATCTCGGCACGCGCGTCAGCGTCAACCCACATGCGGTCGCCCGTGGTGAATGGCCGATTCACAACGGCCTCGACCCAATCATTTTCACCCGCCGGTGAAAAGCTGACCAAACCCTACGTGTACGCCAGACGCGCCACGCGCGCGCTCGGATCGGCACTGGCAACCCCACTGGCGGCCAGCATCACGACCGTCACCACGAAGGTGAAAAAACGATGACCGAACGATGGCACTTGCATGACGATTCCTCTGGTAAGACCACAGGCTTCCAACCGATGGCACTTCAGCTATAACGCAGCAGCTGCCCAGTTCGACATCCTCATTTACATCCTGTTGCAATGCTGTGACATCCAACCTGCTCAGCACCGCTCAGCACCGATGGTTGCATGGCCCCGAGCCAGGCGACGTCCATCAGGTCTCTTTGGAAATCTTGATGGACGGAAATTTCGATGAAAAATCCTTGTTCTTGGCCGCAATCGCCAACGCCACCTTGCGCGCCACGGCTTTGTACAAACCCGCCACTTCGCTGTCAGGGTCGGACACCACCGTGGGTTTGCCGCTGTCGGCCTGCAGACGAATTTGCATGTTGAGCGGCAAGGCGCCCAGGTAATCCATGTTGTATTCGGCAGCCATCTTTTTGCCGCCATCGGCACCAAAAATATGCTCCACATGGCCGCAATTGCTGCACACGTGCACCGCCATGTTTTCCACGATGCCCAGAATCGGCACACCGACTTTCTCGAACATCTTGATGCCTTTTTTGGCATCCAGCAGCGCGATGTCCTGCGGCGTGGTCACCACCACAGCCCCGGTCATGGGTACTTTTTGCGCCAACGTCAGTTGGATGTCGCCGGTGCCCGGCGGCATGTCGACAATCAGGTAGTCCAAGTCTTTCCAGTTGGTCTGGCGCAGCAGCTGCTCCAGCGCCTGGGTGGCCATGGGGCCGCGCCAGATCATGGCTTCGTCCTGCGCTACCAAAAATCCGATCGACATGACCTGCACGCCGTAGTTTTCCAGCGGCTCCATGGTCTGACCGTCTTCACTCTCAGGGCGACCGTCAATACCCATCATCATCGGAATGCTGGGGCCGTAAATATCTGCGTCCAGAAGTCCGACGCTGGCACCTTCAGCAGCCAGGGCCAGGGCCAGGTTCACCGCCGTGGTGCTCTTGCCCACGCCCCCTTTGCCAGAGGCGACCGCCACGATGTTTTTCACCTTGGGCAGCAAAGCCACGCCACGCTGCACCGCATGGGCGGTGATTTTTGTCGTCACGTTCACCGACACATTGGCCACACCGGCGACGCTTTTGGCTGCAGCAATCAGGTCTTTACGAAAACCAGGTATCTGGCTCTTGGCGGGGTAGCCCAGCTCCACGTCAAAAGCCACGTCACCGTCGCTCAAATTGAAGTTTTTAATGGCTTTGGTGGACACAAAATCGCGTCCGGTGTTCGGGTCAATGACACCCTTGAGGGCGTCCATCACCGCTTGTTCTGTCACTGTCATGTAATTCTCCGAAAAGCAGGAGTCTAGCGAACCCGGCTTAGGCCTTGGTGTGGTGCGTGAATCGGGGTTTACCCTCTACAGGGTTCACCCGCAGGATTTAGGCTATTTTCGGTGCAACGCTGTGCTGATAATTGAACCATGCCGCATGATCCGTTTGCACCTTCCGAATGGCCCGTAGCCCGCAGTCCGAGCACCGCATTGATGCTCACCGGCGGGGGCGCGCGCGCGGCTTATCAGGTCGGCGTGCTGGAGGCCATTGCCGATTTGCGTAAAGCCTGCGGCGCAGCCAACGATCCCAACCCGTTTCCCATCATTGGTGGCACCTCGGCTGGTGCCTTGAATGCCGCCGCGCTGGCCTGTGGTTGTGACAATTTTGATAACACGGTGCGCATGATCGGCAACATCTGGCGCAACTTCCATGTGAATGAAGTCTACCGCGCCGATTCGGTCAGCATGCTGCGCTCCGGGGCAAAGTGGATGACGCTTTTATCGGTGGGCTGGGTGCTTGCCAAGTGGCGTCGGCTCAAGCCTAAATCCTTGCTGGACAACAGTCCGCTGGCTGAGTTGCTGAAAAAGATGGTGCCACTGGAACGAATTCCGGAACTGGTTGAGCAGGGACACCTGCAAGCGCTTGCAGTGACCGCATCAAGCTACAGCTCGGGCGAACACCTGACTTTTTTTGAAGGCGTCCAGCACCTGGCCCCTTGGGTGCGCTCTCAACGTCGTGGCATCCGTGACAAGATCACACATGAACATTTGCTGGCATCCAGCGCCATTCCGTTTGTATTTCCGGCTCAAGCGCTACAGATTGAGGGGCAAACCGCTTATTTTGGCGACGGGTCCATGCGCCAGTCGGCACCGGTCGCGCCAGCCATTCACCTGGGGGCCGAACGCATTTGCGTGATTGGTGCCGGGCGCATGCATGAGCCCAAAACCCAGGGTGTGTTGCCCAATATCGGCAGCTACCCCACCCTGGCGCAGATTGCCGGACATGCGCTGTCCAATATTTTCCTGGATGCCTTGTCTGTGGATGTGGAGCGCATCCGGCGCATCAACCAGACGCTCAGCCTGGTGCCCCCAGAACTGCGCAGTGCCAGCAACCTGCGCCCGGTGGAACTGTTGCTGATTGCGCCTTCCGAGCGACTCGACAACATTGCCTCGCGCCACATTGACGAGTTGCCGAGTGCGGTGCGCACCATGCTCGGTGGTGTCGGCGTGTCTTCAAAAGCCGCGGATATCAAAGGTTCTGCCCTGGCGAGCTACCTGTTGTTCGAAAAAGGGTACACACAGGAACTCATGGCCCTGGGTTACGCCGATGCCGTGCGCCAAACCGCTGAAATTTGCAAATTTTTTGACTGGACGGTGCCAGACACCCTGCCCGTGGCTGCCGCCGTTGAACATCCGACAGGGTCAGACCGCCGCCGTGACCCACTGCGACTGCGCTGAATCGAACCGGCTAAACAGGCCGACCTAGGCCGCACCGATCATCGGCACCAGACTGCCTGCGTCAGCCCCCCCCTTGAGTGCAGAAGTGAAGGCCAGCATGCGGTCAATCGGCACCCTCGCGCGAGGGATGAGTGTTGGATCAACCTGCACCTCATTGGCACCGGTTTCCAGCACACGCGCTACATCTACCAGGCTATTCATCGCCATCCACGGGCAGTGTGCGCAACTCTTGCAGGTGGCACTGTTGCCAGCAGTCGGCGCTTCCAGGAACACCTTGCCAGGGTTCAAGGTGCGCAGCTTGTGCATCATGCCGTTGTCGGTGGCAACGATGAACTCTCTGGCATCCATCTCGCGTGCTGCTTTCAAAATAGCCGAGGTCGACCCCACCGCATCTGCCAAAGCCACCACGTGTTCGGGGGATTCGGGGTGCACCAGTACTTTGGCCTGTGGGTGTTCACGCATCAGTGCTTCGAGTTCAAAGGCTTTGAATTCGTCGTGCACGATACAGGAGCCGTTCCACATCAGCATGTCGGCCCCGGTTTCGCGCTGGATATAGCCCCCCAAGTGACGATCAGGGGCCCAGAGAATTTTGTGGCCTTTGTCCTTGAGGGCTTTGACGATCTCCAGGGCACAACTGGAAGTCACCAGCCAGTCGGCGCGGGCTTTGACTGCCGCGCTGGTGTTGGCGTACACCACCACCGTGCGGTCCGGGTGTGCATCACAAAACGCGCTGAATTCATCCACAGGGCATCCCAAATCAAGTGAGCAGGTAGCCTCTAGGTCGGGCATCAACACGCGCTTCTCGGGCGACAAAATTTTGGCGGTTTCGCCCATGAAGCGCACGCCGGAGACCACCAGTGTCTGCGCAGCGTGGTCGCGGCCAAAACGTGCCATTTCGAGCGAATCACTCACCAGCCCACCGGTTTCTTCGGCCAGATCCTGCAAATCCGGATGCACATAGTAGTGCGACACCATCACCGCATTTTTTTCTTTCAGCAGCTGGCGAATTTTGTCCTTGAGCTGGGTGCGCTCTGCGGGGCTTGGCTCGACTGGAACCCGCGCCCAGGCATGTTTGGTGGCACAGGCCGCATCGCTTGGTGTGATCTCAAGCTGCGGCTGTTCGTAATCAACTTCCTTCAAAATGGTGATCATGGCAACCTGAATGTTACAAAAAAGAGAGCGCGCAGCGCCCTATTGGTAGGGGCTATGGGTAAAACGCATTGAAAAGTCGACCGCTTTGACATCTTTGGTCAACGCGCCAATCGAAATACGATCCACGCCCGTGGCGGCGATCGTGCGCACCGTGGCCAGATTCACCCCGCCAGAAACTTCCAGAATCGCCCGCCCGGCATTGAGGCGCACGGCATCGGTCAGTTGAGCAATGCTCATGTTGTCCAGCAGCACCATACCCGCACCTGCCTCCAAGGCTTCATCGAGCTGTGCGAGTGTTTCTACTTCAATTTCAACAAACTTGGCTTGAGGCGCTACTGCAGCGGCTCGTTGAAGCACCGCAGCAACACCCCCTGCCGCCGCAATATGGTTCTCTTTGATCAGCACCGCGTCGTACAAGCCCAAGCGGTGGTTGGTACCGCCACCAATGAACACGGCGTACTTTTGAGCCAGACGTAAACCTGGCAAGGTCTTGCGGGTGTCCACAATGCGGGCATGGGCACCTGGCACGCCACGCACAGCCTGTGCAAACTCATTAGTTTTGCTGGCGACGGCACTGAGCAACTGTAAAAAATTCAAAGCGGTACGCTCTGCCGTCAACAAACCGCGTGCGTTGCCTCTGGCCTCAAAAATCACCTGGTCCACGGCACACCGGTGACCTTCTGGCACCAGCCAAACCACTTCAATGGCGGGATTAATCTGCTGAAAAGCCGCCCTCACCCAAGGTTCACCGCAAATAATGGCGTCTTCGCGCGCCAACACCTTGGCGCAGGCCTGTGCGGTCGGATCAACCAGACCTGCAGTCAAATCACCTGCACCCACGTCTTCCTTCAGTGCGTGTGCCACATCGGTGCGAGCAAGCTCGGCCACAAATGCCGGGGAAAAATCCGAATGTGCCGTCATGTCAGAGTCTCCAATCAAGGTTCTCAGATCCGTGCGCCTAAACCTGATTTTTCGGATGCAGGTTCACGCCCCATCAACGCAGCAACGGCTTGCACGGGTGTTAACTGACCATCCAGCAACGCCACCACAGCCTGGGAAATAGGCATATCCACCCCCAGGTGAGCAGCCCGCTGCACCACCGTGCGTGCGCTGTACACACCCTCGGCCACATGACCCAGCGCTTGCGTCGCCTGCTCCAGCGTTTTTCCATGTGCCAATGCCAGGCCCACTTGGCGGTTTCGCGACAAGTCGCCGGTCGCGGTCAATACCAAGTCCCCCAAACCGCTCAAGCCCATGAAGGTCGCCGGCTGTGCACCCAGCGCCAGACCCAGACGTGTCATCTCGGCCAAACCACGGGTGATCAAGGCGGCGCGCGCATTCAAGCCCAGCTGCAAACCGTCACACAAGCCGGTGGCGATGGCCAGTACGTTTTTCACCGCGCCACCAACCTCCACACCCACCAGGTCGTCGTTGGCATAGACCCGAAGCGTTGGACCATGAAAGGCCGACACCAGCGCCTGTCGAACGGATTCGTGCGTGCTTGCAGCGACCAAAGCCGTCGGTTGTCCTCGGGCCACTTCGAGCGCAAAACTCGGACCACTGAGCACACCAGCTACCAAATCAGGAGCTACTTGCCCTTGTATTTCGTGGGCTAGAAGCCCAAATGCATCCAATGAGGGAGCTTCAAAACCTTTGCACAACCAGGCAACCGGTGCGGCACAGGATTTCAGCGCAACGAGCATCTGGCGCAACGCGCCCATGGGCGTAGCAATCACCACCAGGTCTGCTCCGCGCACAAAAGCTGGCAACGGAGCCAGCGGCACTGAACTGAAATGCAGGGCCTCGGGCAAGGGCACGCCGCCAAGATAACGCCAGTTTTCGTGCTGCGCTTGCATCAGCGCCATCTGTTCAGGATCTCGTGCCCACAGCGTCACGTCATGGCCACAGGGCTGCACACTTGCACTTGCCGCCAGCGCCGTACCCCAGGCTCCAGCCCCGATAACAACAATTTTCATAGCTACAAACGCAATGAATACAAGGGCTAGAACATCAAATTACTTATGATTTATTGCGCCATGGCGGCTTCTGGCTGTGATGCCTGAGCCTCTTGTTGTTGCTCGTACATGGCCTGAAAATTGATTTCTGACAGGTGCACCGGAGGAAAGCCTCCACGCTGAATCAAGTCCGCCACGTTGCCACGCAGGTACGGATAAACGATTTGCGGGCAGGCAATGCCCATGATCGGACCCATCTGGTCTTGCGGCAGATTGCGGACTTCAAAAATTCCAGCTTGCGTGGCTTCCACCAAGAATACGGTCTTGTCCTTGATTTTGGTTTGCACCGTGGCCGTGACCGTCACTTCAAAAATCCCATCTCCCACCGGGGAGGCATTGACACCGAGTTGAATGTCCACTGTAGGCTGTTCTTGTTCCAGCAGGATCGCTGGCGAGTTGGGTTGCTCCAGCGATGCCTCTTTCAGGTAAACGCGCTGAATTTGAAAAATAGGGTCTTGGGTATCAGCCATGGGAAACTTTCGGTAAAAAAAGAGCCAGCACCTTGAAGCGCCAGCAAAGTGAAAGGGAAATTATCTCAGACGGTTTCCAGCAACGGCATCAAACCGCCCTTGGCGTCCAAGGCCACCAGATCGTCGCAACCGCCCACATGGGTGCTGCCAATGAAGATTTGCGGCACGGTGCGCCGACCGGTAATGGTCATCATCTCGTCTCGCGCCTTCGAATCTTCATCGATACGGATTTCTTCAATCTGCTCGACCCCGCGCGCCTTGAGCAGTTGCTTGGCCCGAACGCAATACGGGCAAACAGCGGTGGTGTACATCTTGACGGCTTGCATGACAGACTCCTTGATCAGGCTTTTTCAACCGGCAGGTTGGCACTTCGCCAGGCATTCATGCCACCCGCCATCGATTGGGCATTATCAAAGCCCAATTTTTTTGCAATCGCCAGGGCTCGGCTGCTGCGCGCACCACTTTGGCAGACCAAAATTATGGGCAAAGCCTTGTTTTTAACCGCCGCTGCCAATTTGGCATCCAGTTCGCTCAAGGGAATATTTTTAGCGCCCACCACATGGCCACCTGCAAATTCAGCAGGTTCACACACATCCACCACCACCGCCTTTGCGCGGTTCATGAGCATCACGGCAGCATCTGGTGTCAGGGAGCCCTGACCTACGCCCTGAATGGCGGGCAACATCAGCATGGTTCCTGCAGCCAACGCAACGGCAATCAACATCCAGTTATCGAGAATAAATTTCATGAAAATCCTAAGGGTTAAGCGTAAGCCAAGCTGCGCATTTTAGAATGCACTGCTGCATTGCCCAGAATCACCACAGACTCAACCACACGCAACCATGTACAAACTCGTTCTGATCCGCCATGGCGAATCCACCTGGAACCTTGAGAATCGCTTCACTGGCTGGACCGACGTCGACCTGACCCCGCTGGGGTTGGAACAAGCCAAAAACGCAGGTCGCCTGCTGAAGGCCGAAGGCTATGAATTTGATGTCGCCTACACCAGCGTCTTAAAACGTGCCACCCGCACCCTTTGGCACGCGCTCGACGAAATGGACCGCACCTGGTTGCCGGTGGTCAACAGCTGGCGTCTAAATGAACGCCATTACGGCGCGTTGCAAGGTCTGAACAAGGCCGATATGGCCAAACAGTACGGCGATGCCCAGGTGTTGGTCTGGCGGCGCAGCTACGACACACCACCACCGGCGTTGGAAGCCACCGATCTTCGCTGCGAACGCAGTGACCTGCGCTACGCCAAGCTCAAGCCCGAGCAGATTCCTCTGACCGAATGCCTGAAAGACACCGTGGCACGGGTCATGCCCTTTTGGAACGAGGCCTTGGCCCCGGCTATCCAGTCGGGCCAGCGGGTGGTAGTCGCAGCGCACGGGAATTCGATCCGTGCCCTGGTCAAATACCTCGACAACATTTCTGACGATGACATCGTGGGCCTGAATATCCCCAACGGCATTCCACTGGTATATGAACTCGACAATGAGCTCAAACCCATTCGCCACTACTATCTGGGGGATGCCGAAGCCGCCGCAAAGGCAGCTGCAGCAGTGGCCTCACAGGGGAAAGCCTGATTATTTTCCCGCCAAGGGGAACCCTTTGGGCTATACAGAGTCCAATTTTTCGAATCAACTCGCAGACAAGCTGGAAACATCATGGGTCATAAATTGAAAGTTGCTGGCTGGATCTCGGTCGGTGTTATGGCTGGCGCGCTGACCACGGTGTCACTGCAGACCGTCGCACGCGGCGCTTTGGCCCCCTTGCCGCTGGAGGAATTGCAGCAGCTCGCAGCCGTGTTCGGCATGATCAAGAGCAACTATGTAGAGCCGGTTGACGAGAAAAAACTCATCACCGATGCCATCGCCGGCATGGTGTCTGGCCTGGACCCCCATTCCGTGTACCTGGACAAAAAGTCGCTGCAGGACTTCAATGAAGGCACCACCGGCAAGTTTGTCGGCGTGGGCATTGAAATTTCGCAAGAAGACGGATTGATCAAGGTGGTGTCGCCCATCGAAGACTCTCCCGCCTATCGCGCAGGACTCAAACCCAATGATTTGATTGTCAAGATCGACGACACCCCAGTCAAAGGCATGACGCTCAACGAAGGTGTCAAGCGCATGCGCGGTGAACCCAATACCAAGGTAAACCTGACCATCTTCCGCAAAGAGGAAAACCGAACCTTCCCGGTGGTCATCATTCGTGAAGAAATCAAGACCCAAAGTGTCAAAGCCAAAGTGATCGAGCCTGGCTATGGCTGGATTCGTCTGAGTCAGTTCCAGGAGCGCACCGTGGCGGACTTTGCGCGCAAGATGGAAGAGATGTACAAACAAGACCCCAAGCTCAAGGGCCTGGTGCTTGATTTGCGCAATGATCCAGGTGGTTATCTGGATGCAGCGGTTGCGATTTCTGCTGCCTTTTTGCCGGAAAACGTGACCGTTGTCTCCGCCAATGGCCAGTTACCTGAAAGCAAATTCACCTACAAGGCATCGCCGCGCTATTACCAGCGTCGTGGGGGATCTGATCCACTCAAGCACCTCGAAGAAGTGACCCATGGCGCACTCAAACACGTGCCGTTGGTGGTGCTGGTGAACGAAGGCTCAGCCTCTGCAAGTGAAATTGTGGCAGGTGCCTTGCAAGACCATAAACGGGCCAAACTGCTGGGCAACCAAACCTTTGGCAAGGGTTCGGTACAAACGGCGGTCTGCCTGGACCCCGCTTTCCGCATGGACAACTGCCCCACGGCCGCCTTGAAGCTCACGACCAGCCGTTACTACACCCCCAGCGGCAAATCCATTCAAGCCAAGGGCATCGTGCCTGATGTGATGGTGGACGAAACCGCAGAAGGCAACCTGTTTGCCGCTCTGCGCACCCGCGAGGCGGATCTAGAAAAACACCTCAACAGCGGCCAGGGGGAAGAAGTCAAAGATGCTGCCCGTGAAAAAGCCCGCGAAGAAGCACGTGTCAAGCTTGAAGAAGAACTGAAAAAGCCCCCGTCTGAACGCAGGTTGCCAGAGTTTGGTACCGACAAAGACTTTCCTCTGATGCAAGCCTTGCACCAACTCAAAGGCCAGCCAGTGATGGTCAGTAAAACACTGGTGGAGCGCCCCGAAGAAAAGAAGGAAAACTGAAAGCGGCACATGCAAGACGAGGACCTGCTGCGTTATTCGCGCCACCTTTTGCTCAATGAGGTGGGTGTCGAAGGTCAGCAGCGCATCTCTGGCGCACATGCGCTGGTCATTGGCGCAGGGGGATTGGGGTCCCCCGTGGCGCTGTACCTGGGCTCAGCCGGTGTAGGACACCTTACCGTGGTGGACGATGACACCGTTGACCTGACCAATTTGCAGCGCCAAATAGCGCATACGACCGATCGTGTGGGCAGTTCCAAGGTCACCTCTATTCAACTAGCCGTTGCCGCAATCAATCCCAACGTTCGGGTTACGGCAGTTCAAAAGCGCGCTGACGCAGTCCTGCTGGACGAGTGGGTAGCGCAGGCTGATGTCGTGCTGGACTGCTGCGACAACTTTGCCACCCGCCACGCCATCAATGCCGCCTGCGTGGCACACAAAAAACCTCTGGTGTCTGGTGCTGCCATCCGTTTTGATGGCCAGATCACGGTGTATGACTCGCGTGACAGTGCGTCGCCCTGCTATGCCTGTGTATTTCCACCCGATGCAACGTTTGAAGAAACCCGCTGCGCCACCATGGGTGTGTTTGCGCCGTTGGTAGGCATCATTGGCACCATGCAAGCCGCTGAAGCGTTGAAACTCATTTGTGGCGCTGGCCGACCGTTGACCGGACGTCTGCTGATGCTTGACGGCCGTGCCATGGAGTTCACCGAGGTCCGCGTGTCGCGCAATCCTGGCTGCCCCGTGTGCGGCGTACCAGCCTGAGCCATCGTCGACTTATCGTGCAGGATAGCAGCTGCCGAATCGCTTTCTGAAATCCCGCGGCAATTCGGCGTCTGGATCGGCAAACAAGCCCAATCGGCCAGCGCGAGCCTGGTTTTCCTGCTGCGCGTAGGGGCCCAAACTGTGATGCCAACGATTGGACCAGGCTTGACCCGACTGCACCATGAGCGCTCCCACATCAAGATCATCAATCCGAATGCGTGCCAAACCCCGGCCATAACCGTCCTGGAAGTTCACACTGACATGCAGCCGCTTGTGGGCCACCAATTGCTGCAACGCGTCTCGCGAGGCAAGTCCACCGGGTTGGCAAATCTCTGGTGCATCCAGGCCAAGAAGGCGCAGCTTTTGGGGCACGCTCCCACCCACAGGAAGCACCCACAGCGTATCGCCATCGGATACGTGTGTAGGCTCCGCATCAAACACCTCCGCATAGAGCGAAATTGGCAACAGAATACAAGCGATTGCTAGCCAGTGCCACATCGACGCATCCCTTTCGTTTATTAAAACCACGCAGATTGAAATCAGAGTGAAATCGCCTTGTTAGGGCATGAGCACGCGGTGAATTTCGTGCCAATTCTTTCCCTCTACTCAGATTTGAACCTGTTAGACTTTAATTCATAAACACCAATTTTCATTGTGATTTCAAAGCCTGCTTCCACTTCCATTGAACTGACCAAAATCAGGCTTGACGATGCCTTGGCATTGTTGGGGCATGAGCCTTCTTCTCTGCCTGAAGCAGCCTTGGATGCACAGGTCTATTTGCAGAACGTGATCGATAAACTGTGTGAATTGTCCCTGAAGGACCCTCTGACCGGTTTATCCAACCGGCGATATTTCCAGTCCGTCCTGTCCCGTGAAATTGAAGTGGTCACCCGCTCGGGTGAGCCAGCCTTGCTTCTAATGCTTGACATCGACTATTTCAAAAAGGTAAACGACACCTACGGCCACCCTGCGGGTGATGCAGTGTTGCAAACAGTTGCAAAAACCCTGGTGAAATGTGTGCGCCCCATGGATACCGTGGCCCGGTTTGGGGGTGAGGAGTTTGTCATCATCCTGCCGAGTTGCCAAGGGCATTATGGTCAACAAGTGGCGGAGCGCATCCGCGAGGCGGTCAGTGCCTTGAAGGTGACGGTATCAGCGGGCGTTCAACTTAACATTACCATCAGTGTTGGTGGGGCCTATGCACCGCGCTGGGTGCGATCCACCACCGAACTTTGGGTGGAACGCGCTGACATAGAGCTCTATCACGCCAAATCTTCTGGACGCAACCGCGTGTGTATCGAACCACAGCCCGTGTTGTCGGTCAGTGCAGAAGAAAAAAGTTTGTTGTTTGGTCCGCTTTCGCTGGGTGATCCAGCCTGGGTAGAAAGTGTGGGCAATGATGGTTCTGTCGGTTCATCAGGCAGCGTAATGAATAGGGTGAACTGAAATGAGCGACTTAATGACCCCATCTGTACAAGAAGGCGATCCCGTCAAAGTGCCACTCAAACCGCTTGGCAAAGTTCTGGCTGTGACCAGCGGCAAAGGTGGTGTAGGCAAAACATTTGTCTCTGCCAACTTGGCTGCTGCGCTGGCCAAACGCGGCCAAAAAGTATTGGTGCTCGATGCAGACTTGGGCCTGGCCAATCTGGATGTGGTGCTCAATCTGTATCCCAAAGTCACCTTGCACGATGTATTCACAGGCAAAGCAAAGTTGGAAGAAGCCATTGTTCGTGCGCCGGGCGGGTTCTCGGTGTTGCTGGCAGGCTCTGGCATGGTGGAGTATTCGCGGCTAACGCCTAATGTGCGTGAAGATTTTCTGCGCGTCATGTCGGGCCTTTTGCCGCATTACGACATCGTGCTGCTCGACACCGGCGCGGGCATTTCTGATGTGGTGTTGTTTGCCGTGTCGCTGGCCTCTGAAGTATTGGTGGTAGCCACACCTGAGCCAACTTCTTTGACAGATGCCTACGCCACCATCAAAGTACTGGTAGGCGAACAGCAACGCAGGGTCATCCGCATGGTGATCAACCAGACCGCCCGCATGGGCGATGGCCGCGCCATCACCACCCAGTTGCAGCAAGTACTTGACCGTTTTGTGGTGGCCAAACCTGGCGAAAAAGTTCGTTTGGTCCATTTGGGTGATATTCCGGCTGACCCGTCCGTACGTCAGGCCGTGATGAAACGTCAACTGTTGATTCAAACCATTCCGGGTTGTCCGGCAGCGTTGGCTATTTCCCAGCTGGCTGCCAAACTTGAAGAAACCCTGATTGCCAAGCCGAGCTGACACGCCATTTTCGAGCTCAGGCGGTCACGATCCACCCTTCGAGGGGGTCGGCTTGCGGCGGCAATCCATAAAGATGGTCGCCCTCTTGGTAACGCAATTTCGCCCACGCAGCCTGCATCAAACAAAGCACTGCGTCAAGCGCATCCCCACTTGCATCGTCAGCCAGCGCATCGCGTTGGGCATGTGAGAGTTTCAACCTGAAACCCAAGCGTGTACGTCCCTGCTCGAGGGCAGTGATCAGGTCTTTGCGGGCAATCAAACGGTCTGCGGTTTGCCGCGCTTTGTCATCGGCTTTGTAACTGCGCTGGCCAAGCACCTCACGTGCCAGCAAGCCCGGGTAACCTTCCAGCGCCACCTTGGTCTGTGCACCATGAACATGCGCTAACGGCATGTAGAGCCCTGGCAACACCGCACCCGCTCGCAAAAGCAATGGAACGCCAGCATGCATCATGAACGCCACCGGAGGGTTCACCCATTTCATGCTGGGGCTGGAGCCGGCAAGACGGTCGGTGGCACGGTGCGCAAATTTGCCACCGACAGGCCGCGCATCACAAAATGCAGCGAATTGGCAGCGAATCTGCTCACGGCTCAAACCAGCATAGTGCATCATGCAACTGTGCCAATCCAGTGGCCAACCCAAGGCCAACACCAATTCACGGGGCAGTCCAAACGGCAAGTCAAACGCACCCACCCACGATATGGGCCGTTTGAGCCAATCTAAAAAAGCATCAAGAGTGTTCAAACGATCTAAGGAGGACAGCGTGACCTGTCCATCCGTCACCGCCCCAAGTGCCAACACGATGTGTTTCCTGGCATGGGGTGCGCTGGAAAAATCGCAACCCACCAGAAGTTCACCGGTGGCTACTGACGTGGCCATTTGCCCAGGTGGCAGTTGTGACTGACTCACATCTCCATCAGTTCAAGCACGACCAATGATGGATGCCGTGGCCATGAGTTCTTCCAGCAAGGCCAACGACACCTTGCCTGACACCGAGTAGGGGTCAAGCTCAGGCTTTTCAGCATACTTGAGCAAAATGGATGCATTGATTCGGGTCATATTCACCTCACCCATGGTCCAACCGGCAAAGCGTCGTTCAGAGATTTCTTCGTAGTGCAGCAACACGACGTCTTTGTGGCGGCGGTCACGCTGAATGTGCCCATACAGTTCACTGATAGCCATGCGCCCACCTTCAATGGCTTGCAGGAAGATGCCGCCGCCGTAACACAACACACCCGTTACCCCACACTGGGGGTTGTGATTGCGAGACTGCTGCAGGATGCATTCAATGGCTTCTGGTGTGGTGTCCACCGCCCGACTGGCATAGAGCAAACGAACCAACATGGTTAACCTTTCTGGGGAATGAGTGACAAGAATTCTCGACGCAAGTTGGCATCTTTCAGGAAACTGCCACGCATCACCGAATTGATCATCTTGCTGTCCACGTCCTTGACACCGCGCCAAGCCATGCAAAAGTGGCTGGCTTCCATGACAATGGCCAACCCATCAGGCTGGGTCTTTTGCTGTATCAAGTCAGCCAGCTGGACCACGGCTTCCTCCTGAATTTGCGGCCTGCCCATGACCCACTCGGCCAAGCGTGCGTATTTGGACAAACCAATGACATTGGTATGTTCATTGGGCAGGACACCAATCCAGATTTTGCCCATGATCGGACAAAAATGGTGGCTGCAGGCGCTGCGCACAGTGATGGGACCAACGATCATCAACTCATTCAAGTGCTCGGCATTGGGAAATTCGGTGATCTCAGGTGCCTTCACATAGCGCCCCTGGAAGACCTCTTTAAGGTACATCTTGGCCACACGCCGTGCAGTTTTGTCGGTGTTGTGGTCGTTTTCGGTGTCAATGACGAGGCTGCTGAGCACGCCTTTCATTTTTTCTTCAACCTCGTCAAGCAAGGACTCAAGTTCACCCGGCTGAATAAAATCAGCGATGTTGTCGTTGGCATGGAAACGCTTGCGTGCAGCTGCTATGCGCTCACGAATTTTGACAGACACGGGTGTGCCTTCGTCTACTGGTACTGGGTTCATGGTGTGCAGATGAAAATAATTTAGGCTGAATCGTATCAGTGTTTTGTTAATAAGGTTATTGGGCTCTAGCCCTTATATTAATTAGGTTTATAGCTACGCAGTTAGTAGCGCTTCCCATTCAGAAACAACAACACCCGCATCAGCATATAAGCGACGGCCTCAAACACCTTCAAACGAAGCCCGCGCTGCGCATGCTGACTGGCATTGACTCGGTGTGCATTGTGTTCCATCGCTGACACCAGGGCCTGTTCCAGATTGGATGAGAATTTTGCATCCTGGATCACGACATTGGCTTCGCGTGCCAGCAACAGGCTCAAAGGATCCATGTTCGACGACCCGACAGTGGACCAACGGCCATCCACAACGGCCACTTTTGCATGCAAGAAACTGGGGGTGTATTCGTAAATCTCAATCCCGGCATCAAGCAATCTTGCGTAGAGCGCGTGTGCGGCGTGGTACTGCATGAAATATTCATAACGACCTTGCAGCAACAATCGAACCCGCACGCCGCGCTGCGCCGCGTGAATCAGGCTTTTGCGTATTTTTCGTCCCGGCAAAAAATAGGCGTTCGCCAAAATGATGTCATGACGTGCATCACTCAAAGCCTGGCGGTAGGCACGCTCAATGCGGGTTCGAAAACGCAGGTTATCCCGCAGCACCAGTTCGGCCTGTGCACTGCCTGCAGACAATTCAACAGTAATGTGACTGCGTGCTTCTTGTACCGCTTGCTGCAAAGCTTCCCAGGCACCGTGCCAATCCACTTCCTTGGCAAGTGTGGCTGCCTGCAAACGCCACCAAAACTGACTCATGGTCACGTGAACATCGTGAACCAAGGGTCCACAAACCCGTACTGCAAAATCAAACCGCGGCGCATGGAGATCGCCGTGATTGGGGTCAAACCAGTCGTCAAGCAGGTTGATACCACCACAAAATGCAACCCACCCATCCACCACGCACAATTTCCGGTGCAGGCGTCTCCAGCGACTGGGAACAAGCAAGCCCAAACGGCCCAACGGGGCAAAAATGCGCCACTGAACGCCTGAAGATGTCAGTTGATCTGCCCATAGAGGTGGCAGCGCGGGCGTACCCACACCATCCACCACCAGATACACAGACACGCCTCGTACCGCCGCACGTATCAAGGCCTTGACGACACGCTCGCCACTTCCATGCGCGTCCAGGATATAGGTTTCCAGCCGAATCTCACGCACGCTGGCGTCCAGCGCCTGGTTCAATGCATCAAAAAATGCCGCTGAACCTTGCAGCAGTTGCAATTCATGGCCAGCACGAAGCTGTGACGTGGACGTCAACTCATTCACCCATCTCAAATTCAGCAATCAGTGGCAAATGGTCCGACATTCGCCACCAGGCCCGTCCATGCGGCACCGTCAGGTTGAGTGGTTTGAGCCCTCGCGCGAACACATAGTCGAGCTGAGCCAATGGCAGGCGTGAGGGATAAGTGGGTTGGGATTCATCCCATGCGTGCAGGTTGGCCTCAACCAACGCCAACTTCACACTTTTACCCCAGTCATTGAAATCGCCAGCCAGCAACAGCGGTGCATCTGGAGGAATCTCACGTTGTATAAACTGCTTGAGTTGTGCGACCTGTCGCCCACGACTGGCCTTGACCAAACCCAAATGCACCACCAGAACATGCACCACCTTGGTGTGCACTTCCAGCGTCACGTGCAGCAAACCGCGTTGCTCCAGACGGTGGTCCGATATATCCTCATGTTGATGGGCAAGAACAGGCCAACGCGATAACAATGCGTTTCCATGTTCTCCGTGACGAGTAATGGCGTTGGTCCGATAAACCGCGGCATAACCTTCCGGCTTCAAAAAATCCGCCTGTCCGAGTTGTGGCCACAAAGCGAAATGCTTGGCCTCACGATGGTTGTGCAGGCGAACTTCCTGAAGGCACACCACATCTGCGTCAAAGGACTCCACGGCCAGAGTCAGGTTATGAATTTCCAGCCGGCGCGCTGGCCCCAGGCCCTGTACACCTTTGTGAATGTTGTAGGTGACCACACGAATGATGGGCGGAGAATCGTTCACTTTGCAACCATCTGGTCGAAAAATCGCGGCAGCATCAAACAGGCCTCTGCATTGGACGGCGAGAAACAGGCTTGAGCCGCCTGTTGGTAAGGCAGCCAGCAGTATTCGGTGTGTTCGACCGGATTCAGCCGGACCGCACTGCCCACTGGAACACAAAGTCCAAATAGGTGTTCCGTGTTCTGGAATACCGCAGGTTCATAACGATGCCGCCAGGTCGGATAAATGTCGTACACGTTTTCCAAACCCCAATCCTGTAACTGATTCGCCAATTCGGCGCCAGTCGTGCAGTCGATGCCGGTTTCTTCCAACACTTCCCGGCGCGCCGTCTGCTCAAAGGATTCGTCCAGCGCGTCCTTGCTGCCCGTCACCGACTGCCAGAAATTATCTACGTCAGCACGCTTGATCAACAGCACCTCCCGCTCAGAGGTGTAGATCACCACCAGTACCGACTGCGGGATTTTGAAAAAATTCGGAGCTTCAGACACTTGTGTAAGTTGACCAAATTGAAAGAACAAGACCGGCAAATGAGTTGCCTTGAGTCATTCTAGTCACCATCGTGGACGCATGGCCCAAACAAGAAAGGCGCTTCATCAGCGCCTTTCTTCAATTACCGTGGGTGAAATTTGACCTTACCCGGCCTTCACCGCATCAGCACTGCGCAAACGAATGTGCAATTCACGCAACTGCTTTTCATCAACCAGCGAAGGCGCTTGTGTCAGCAGACATTGGGCACGCTGTGTTTTGGGGAAGGCAATCACATCACGAATGGATTCAGCACCGGTCATCAAGGTGACGATGCGGTCCAAGCCAAAAGCCAGACCACCGTGCGGCGGTGCGCCATATTGCAGGGCATCAAGCAGGAAGCCAAATTTGACTTGTGCTTCTTCAGGTGCGATTTTGAGGGCATCAAACACTTTTTGCTGCACATCTGCACGGTGGATACGCACCGAGCCGCCACCCATTTCCCAACCATTGAGTACCATGTCGTAGCCCTTGGAAATGCACTT
>CAIOAQ010000273.1 GCA_903856025.1 uncultured beta proteobacterium | reverse complement strand
GAACATTTTTACATCACCCAAGTTGCGCGGAACGTTAACGCAGTGCAATGTATTGCCAGAATTTGTCCGGCACCTCATGACCTACATCGACGTCAACAACATGCAGCCTCTGAAACTCGTGGTCAATGCCGGTAATGGTGCGGCGGGGCATGTGATTGACGGGATAGAAAAAGCCTTTCAGGTGCACCAGGTGCCGATTACCTTTATGAAGGTCCACCACGAGGCCGACGGGGATTTCCCTAACGGGATCCCGAATCCCTTGCTCCCACAAAACCGCCCCGTCACCAGTGATGCGGTGTTAGCGCATCGTGCCGACATGGGCATCGCCTGGGACGGCGACTTTGACCGCTGCTTCTTGTTTGACGAGGCGGGTGCATTTATTGAGGGCTACTATATTGTGGGCTTACTGGCCGCCGCCTTCTTAGCCAAACACCCGCAGCAAAAAATTATCCACGACCCACGCCTCACTTGGAACACGCAGGACATCGTCCAGCAAGCGGGTGGGCAGGCGGTGATGAGCAAGACCGGCCACGCGTTCATTAAGGAGCGCATGCGTTTAGAAAATGCCATCTACGGCGGCGAGATGAGTGCGCACCATTACTTCCGCGACTTTGCTTTCTGTGACAGTGGCATGATTCCGTGGCTGCTGGTGTGTGCCCTCTTAAGTCAGACGGGGAAGCCCCTGTCGACCTTGGTGGCGGAACGCATCGCGTTGTTTCCGTGTAGTGGGGAGATGAATTTTAAGGTCGCAAACGTCACCCAAAGCATAGCCCACATCGAGGCGCACTTCATGGCACAAGGTCCTGTGGTCGATCGTACCGATGGGTTGAGTCTAGACTTTGGCGCTTGGCGCTTTAACTTGCGCGGCTCGAACACCGAGCCCTTGCTACGTTTAAACGTAGAGTCGCGTGGGGATGCGGCGTTGGTGCAGTTAAAGGTCGCGGAGATTGCGGCCTTGATTGCTGTTTAACTGAGCTTACTTAAGCTTGCGGCCTGCACCTGTAAGCGTGTGAATTGTCCGAGGAGGGTAATGAGCACCATGGCACGCCCTTCGCCGTTGGTGGCTTGGTAGATGGCTTCTAGCCCCGCGAAGGGTCCGTCCGCAATCAAGAGTCGCTCTTCCACATGAAATAAGTGCTCGGGCGCGGCCTGCTGTTCACGTTGCTGTAGGCGTGCAATAAGCGTGGCATCGACCCTGGCGGGCACACCGCCAAAGCTCACGAGGTGGCTCACCCCAAGCGTTGAGCGTATGCTGGCCCAGCCCTGACCACTGCGGCTACTGTCCAACTGAATAAATAGGTAACGCGCAAACATCGGCTCCAAGGCCATACTCACCTTGCCGCGACGCAACTTCTCCACCGACAGCATGGGGCAGAAGACGGGGTAGCCCTGCTGCGTGAGGTTAGTGAGGGCGCGTGCCTCTTGGTTGGGTTTGGTCTGGAGTAGATACCAGTGGGTCTGTGGCATAGTTTCGCGTGTATGAATTTGGGTCGGTGGGATTGTACTTGAGAAATAGTTTTCTTTCTGAAAATAATCAACCAACCTTATTGCCCACCATCCAAATAGGGT
>CAIOAQ010000272.1 GCA_903856025.1 uncultured beta proteobacterium | reverse complement strand
GCCGGGGTTGAACACAAACGGCACGTCCATCACGTTGGCCAGGCCCACCGAGGCTGCAGTGGCCAGCACAATGCCGATCAGGCCACCTAGCGCCGAGAGCACCACCGCTTCGATCAAAAATTGCAGCAAGACCTCTCGCTCCAACGCACCAATCGCCAGGCGCAGGCCGATCTCACGGGTGCGCTCGGTCACGCTCACCAGCATGATATTCATGATGCCGATGCCGCCCACCAGCAGGCTCACGGCGGCTACCGCGCCCAGCAGGGTGGTCATGACCTTGGTGGTGCTGGAAAAAGCTTCGCCAAGTTGCTTGGTGTCGAGCACGTTGAAGTTGTCTTCATCAGAATCGGTGAGTTTTCGGCGTTCGCGCAGCAATTGAGTGATGGCGTCCTTCACCCGATCAGGGTCGGCACCGTCTTGCATGGACACCAGCAGCGTGTTGACGCGGGTGTTGCCAGTGATCCGCCGCTGCAAGGTGTTGAGCGGCATGAAAACCACATCGTCCTGGTCGTTGCCAAACGCGCCTTGCCCTTTGGAGTCCAGCACGCCAATGACTTCGCAGCTGATTTGTTTGACGCGAATGGACGCGCCCACCGCCACCTGGCTGCCAAACAACTCGCGTCGCACGGTTTCACCGATCAGGCACACGCCGGAACCGGCCACCTGCTCTTCCATGGTGAAGACGCGCCCGTCCGCCACCTTCCAATTGCCAGTGAGCAACCAGTCGGCGGTGCTGCCAATGACGCTGCTGCTCCAGTTGCGCCCATCCAGCACCAGCGTGGCACTGCTGCGCGCTTCAGGTGCCACGGCCATCAAGCTGCTGACTTGACTGGCCACGGCTTGGGCATCTGTGACGGTGAAGGAGGGTGCGCCGCCGCTGCCGCCCATCATGCGCTGGCCGGGGCGCACTTGCAGCAAATTGGTGCCCAGCCCCGCGATCTGGTTTTGAATCGCCAGCGTGGCACCGTTGCCGACGGTGACCATGGTGATGACCGCGCTGACACCAATCACGATGCCCAAAATGGTCAAGAATGAACGCAGCAAATTGCGCCTTATCGAGCGCAGGGCCAAAAGCAGGGTGCTGAGCCACATGTCAGGCCGCCTCCGTCATTTCGGTGCGACGCATCGCGGTGGGGTGGGGGTTGAGCGTGTCGGCATCTACCACGCCATCCACAAAATGCACGATGCGTTTGGCGTAGGCTGCCATGTCGGCTTCGTGGGTGACCATCAGCACGGTGATGCCGTGGTCGACATTGAGTTTCCAGAGCAGTTCCATGATTTCAAGGCTGCGGTGGGTGTCCAGATTGCCGGTGGGCTCATCCGCCAACAGCACGGCGGGTTCGGTCACGATGGCGCGGGCAATGGCCACGCGCTGCTGTTGGCCGCCTGAGAGCTCTGCAGGGGTATGGTGTTCCCAGCCCGCTAGGCCCACGGAAGCCAGCGCTTTCTTGGCGGCTGCGTGGCGCGCTTTGGCGGGCTCGCCCCGGTACAGCAGAGGCAGTTCCACGTTTTCCTGGGCACTGGTGCGTGCCAGCAAGTTGAAACCCTGAAACACAAAGCCCAGGTAACGCCGACGCAGCAGCGCGCGCTCGTCCCGACTCAGGGTTTCGACATGGAAGCCCTTGAAAAGGTATTCGCCGGTGGTAGGGGTATCCAAAAGCCCCAAGGTGTTCATGGCGGTTGATTTGCCCGACCCACTGGGCCCCATGATGGCGACAAATTCACCCGCCTGGATGGTCAGATGCACGCCCTTGAGAGCCTGAAAAGCGGTTTCGCCCTGGCCGTAGGTTTTGGTCACGGCCTTGAGTTCAATCAGGGGCGCGGTATTCATGGTTTCTTGGCGGGGTTGGCAGAACGCTGGTCGGTGATCACTTGCATGCCCTCGGTCAAATCGCCACCGGTGATTTCGGTCATGCGACCATCACTGATGCCGGGGGTGACATTGACGGCAACCGGCGCACCATCGCGCAGTACCCACACCTGTTTGGCGACACCGCCGCTGGCCTTTTTGGTGACACGCGGCATGCGCGGCATCACGCTGGACATGATGTCGCTGCCGCCTTTGGCCTTGGCGGTGTCGGCGGTTTGGGGGGTGAATCGCAGGGCGGTATTAGGTACCAAAAGCACGTCTTTGCGCTCCGCGGCAATGATGCTGCTGGTGGCTGTCATGCCGGGTCTCAGGCTCATGTCGTCGTTTTTGACGTTCAGCAGCGCCTGGTAGGTGACCACGTTTTCGGTGATGGTGGAGCCATAGGACACCCGTGCGATCGATGCAGGGAAGCGTCGGCCAGGAAAAGCGCTGACGGTGAAGCTGGCTCTTTGCCCGAGTTCGATGCGTCCCACATCGGCTTCATCCACATTGACCTGCAAGCGCATCTGGCGCAGGTCCTCTGCCACCGTGAACAGGGTCACCGCCTGGAGCGAGGCCGCCACCGCATTGCACGGGTCCACCGTGCGGGTCAGCACCACGCCATCAATCGGCGAGCGAATCGATGCTTTGGCCAAATTGGTTTCATCGGTGGCCAAAGAGGCACGGGCAGATTCGATATTGGCACGGTCGCTCAATTCCTGCGCCACCGCACGGTCAGCAGCAGCGCGTGCAGTATCCAGTTCTGTTTTGGAGGGCACTTTACCGCCCGAGAGTTTGGCCACTTCTTCCAGTCGGGCGAGGCTGGCGCTGCTTTCCTTGACGGTGGCCACCGCTTGCGCCAACTGGGCATTGGCACTGGCCAGTGCAGCGCGCGAACGGGTGACTTGGTCGCTGAATTTGGAAGTGTCCAATTCGACCAACACCTCGCCTTTTTTTACCTGATCGTTCACATCGACCATCACCCGGAGCACCGTGCCGGAGAGTTCGCTGCCGATGTTGACTGCGCGGGTGGGTTGCAGCGTGCCGTTGGCTGTGACGATGAGCGTCAGGTTGCCTTTGCTAGCCACTTCGGTGACGTAGGAAGGAGTGGCATTTTTTTGCCTGTTTTGATCCCAGCTGTAATAGGCACCTGCGCTGCCAACGATCAGTCCAAGAGCGAGCCACAAGGTCTTTTTGCGCCACCACGGACCTTGGGCTGGTGTTTGCAGCAGGGTTTGCAAATCGTTGGGCTTGTGATCGGTTGGTTCGGGGGTCATGGGGCTTGGTATGGACATAGGTATTCTCAAGAAAACAGCAAGCTGGTCAGGCATGGAGGGTAAAAAGGGGTCATTGCCAGCCTCCGCCCATGGCTTTGACCAGGCGCACATGGTCGTTACTGATCTCGGTTCGCCCGCTGGCGAGGCTGTCCTCTGCGCTTAACAGGGTGCGCTGTGTTTGCAGTACGGTCTGAAAATCAACCAGTCCGCTGCTGTATCGGTTTTGTGCCAACAAGTCAGCGTTTTTGGCAGCTACTGCGGCTTGTTCCAGATGACGCAGTCGGGTGCGGTCGTTGAGTTGTGCAACCAACGCGTCTTCCACCTCTTTCAGTGCGGTTAATACCGTGTTTTGGTAGGCAGAGCGGGTCTGATCAAGTGCCGCCTGCTGGACACGGACCTGCGCTTTGGACGCGCCACCGTCCAGCACCGGCACCGACACACTGCCCAGCACCTGGGACGCCAATGTTGCACCGTTGCTCAAACCCGCCAGTGTGAGTGCGGTCAAACCCAGCGAGCCACCGAGCCTGAAGCTGGGTTTGCGCGCCGCAATGGCCGCATCGACGGCTGCCAACGCCGCGGTGATACGCGCTTCTGCCGCTCGCACATCGGCACGTTGACGCAAGCTGTTGGCGGGAATCACATCGGCCACTTGCGCGTTGACAACGGGAATGGGTCCAACGCTTGTTAAGGGGTCATCGAGTTCTGTAGGGCCTTGCCCGGTCAGCACGGCAAGGCTGTGGCGTGCGTTGGCCAAGCTGGTCTGCAAAGCCGGAATTTGGGCTGCCGTTTGGGATACCGCAGTCTGTGCCTGTTCAACTTCCAGTGAAGTTATCAGGCCCGCCTGGGCGCGCCACTGGGTGAGCTGCAAGGTCTCTGACTGACTGGCCAGGCTGCGTAGTGCAATGTCCAATTGAGACTGCAGGCCACGCAACTGGATGTAGGCCAGTGCCACTTCGGCGGTCATGCTGAGCTGCACATCGCGCAGGTTGGCGGCGGCGGCGACCAGCGCGGCCTCACTGTTGGCCACGGCACTTCGTTTGCCGCCAAATACGTCCAATTCCCAACTGGCATCGAGGCCGCTTTGGAAGCTGATGCTGGCAGGTGATCCGTCTGAGGTGACCCGCTGAACACCGCCAGAGACGGCCAGCTGTGGGCGTGTGCCCGCTATCGTGACATCGCGCAAAGCGCGTGCTTGCCGCAATGCGGCCTGGGCCGAACCAATGTTGGGGTTGGCTTGCATGGCCTGGGTGATGAGCCGAGCCAGCAGGGGGTCGTGAAAGTCCAGCCACCAAATCGCTTGCTCGGACTTGGCGTCAACTTGCTCAATGGGGCTGTCGGCTTCTGTGGGGAACAGGCTGGCGCAGCCGCCTAGGGCGAGACTCAACACGACCGCTATCGATCCAGCAATCCACATGCGTTTGCTGCCCGAATGGACGTTGTTGACAAGGTGTTGGGGTTGCCGTGGCATGGCTTCGGAGCGTACCCCGTGCGCCGGGGGCTGGTATGACGGATGGGGGTAGCCGTGCAATAGAGTCATGAGAGTCATAAACGGATTGTGCAACTTCATTTTGTCTGCTTCCGTTTTGGTCAGCGAAGATGTGTAAAGTTCCCGTGGGACAATGGCCAACTATGCATCCAAAAGCTCTTCTAGACGCCTGCGCCGAACTGGTGCGGCTCACACTCAAATTTGATCACCCTGCTGACGCCATTGTGTCGCGGTTTTTTCGCGACCACCGTGGGTTCGGGCCGCGCGAGCGTGCCACCATGGCTGAGACGGTGTACACCGTATTGCGCAAAAAGAACCTGTTTGACCACTTTGCACCGTCTGGCAGTGGCCCCAAAGAGCGCCGTCTGGCAATTTTGGGCTTTTACGGGCCGGGCGACTTTTTGCGCAGTGCATTGTCAGAGCAGGAAATCAATTGGCTGGATCAGTGCGAAAAGATCAAGCCTGAAGATCTGATGGAACGCCACCGCCACAACTTGCCGGAGTGGCTGGTACAACCGCTTAAAGCGCAGTTGGGTGATGAATTCTGGCCCCTGGTTGAGAGTTTCAATAAGGGCGCGGGACTTGATTTGCGCGTCAATACCTTTAAAGCCAAACGCCCCGATGTGCAAAAGGAGCTGGCCAGTTTGGGTATCAAAGCGGTGCCCACACCGTTTTCACCCTGGGGGCTGCGCATTGCTGGCAAGCCTGCACTGAACAAAATGGAAGCTTTCAAGCGCGGCGACTTCGAGGTGCAGGACGAAGGCTCGCAACTGCTTTCCATGTTGCTCGATGCCAAACGCGGCGAGATGGTGGTGGATTTTTGCGCCGGTGCTGGAGGCAAAACGCTGGCGATTGGCGCGGCAATGCGTTCCACCGGCAGGTTGTACGCGTTTGACACCTCGGCGGGCAGGCTCGATGCCTTCAAATCACGGCTGGCACGCAGTGGTTTGTCCAATGTGCACCCTGCTGCCATTGCGCACGAGCGTGATGACCGAGTCAAGCGTCTGGCGGGCAAGATCGACCGCGTGTTGGTGGATGCCCCTTGCACCGGTTTGGGCACCCTGCGGCGCAACCCTGATCTGAAATGGCGACAAACCGAGGCGGCGGTGGCAGAAATGGCGGTCATCCAAGCTGCCATTTTGCAAAGCGCCGCACGTTTGGTGAAGTCCGGCGGTCGGCTGGTTTACGCCACCTGCAGCGTGTTGCCTCAAGAAAATGAAGCCATTGCCTTGGCGTTTTCGCAGGCCAACCCTGACTTTGTGCCCCTGGACGCAGGTGAAGTGCTTGCCGGGCTGAAAGTGGAGGGCGCTGCGAGCCTGTGCACCGGCGAAGAAAGCGGCCAGCGCTATTTGCGCCTTTGGCCACATCGGCACCAAACTGACGGATTTTTCGCCGCCGTTTGGCAAAGGCAATAGC
The DNA here is from genome assembly GCA_903856025.1 of uncultured beta proteobacterium. Lineage (GTDB taxonomy): Bacteria > Pseudomonadota > Gammaproteobacteria > Burkholderiales > Burkholderiaceae_C > Rhodoferax. The sequence continues at coordinate 17,258 of CAIOAQ010000272.1, read as the reverse complement.
AAAAGTGGTTAATTTTCGCTATTAAAAATATAGCTGTAAGTGCATGCTGTACGGGGGCTGAGTCTTGATTTAGTACGCGGATTCAACTACAGCGCTGCCTTCTGCCTGGCAACTCGATGTCGGTGTGAGCTATAGCCAGAGAATTGCAAGAAAAACCACGCTGTGGCGTTTCAATGTTGAAAACTTCACGGACCGAGTTTTCTGGCGTGAAGCACCAAGCACCTACTGGGGCGGCATCTGCTTGTTTCCGTCAACGCCGCGTACGTTCCGTGCCAGCGTGACAGTCGAGTTCTGAGATTCAGCAGACGAAAAAAAGCCCGCTGTGTGGCGGGCTTTTTTTTGTACAAAGACTGAATTACTTCAGTTTAGTTTCTTTGTAATCCACATGCTTGCGAGCTTTGGGATCAAATTTCTTGATCAACAACTTCTCGGGAGTGGTTTTTTTGTTTTTGCTGGTGGTGTAGAAGTGACCTGTACCGGCTGTGGATTCCAGCTTGATTTTTTCGCGTCCGCCTTTGGTTGCCATGATGTTCTTTCTTGTCTGGTGGATGAATTAGGCTTGACCACGGGCGCGCAAATCTGCGAGCACAGCATCAATACCATTCTTGTCGATCAAACGCAGACCGGCGTTGGAGATGCGCAGACGCACCCAGCGGTTTTCCGTTTCCACCCAAAAGCGGCGGTATTGCAGGTTCGGCAGAAACCGACGTTTGTTTTTGTTGTTGGCGTGGGAAACGGTATTTCCCACCATGGGCTTCTTGCCCGTTACTTCACATACGCGTGCCATGTGGACACTCCGATACTTAAACGGCCTTGACTGACGCCAAAGGCCTCACCTCGCCAAAAATAGGGTGGCGGTAACCCGTTTGCAGTGTGGTGCCCTTCATCAAGGCGCATCTGCAAAGCCCAGGATTATAGCCCGGACTTGGATGCACCCTGGGCTGGATCATTCCTGTTCCAGAAAACGTTGGGCATCCAACGCGGCCATGCAGCCAGTGCCTGCGCTGGTGATGGCCTGTCGGTAGACATGGTCCTGCACATCGCCGGCCGCAAATATGCCAGGTACGCTGGTTTGGGTGGCAAACCCCTGGTTGCCGCCTTTTGTGACGATGTAGCCGCCGGTCATCTCCAGTTGGTCTTTGAAAATGTCGGTATTGGGGGCATGGCCAATGGCAATGAAGCAACCCTTGAGCATGAGGTCTTCGGTGGCGCTGGTGTTGACGTTTTTGAGGCGAATACCGGTCACGCCGCTGGCGTCCCCCAGCACCTCATCGACTGCGCAGAAAGTTCTGAGTTCAATCTTGCCAGCGGCCACCTTTTCCATCAGTTTGTCAATCATGATGGGCTCTGCGCGGAACTTGTCGCGACGGTGAACCAAATAGACCTTGGCCGCAATGTTCGACAAATACAAGGCTTCTTCAACTGCTGTATTGCCACCGCCAACCACACAGCAAACTTCACCACGGTAGAAGAATCCGTCGCAGGTGGCACAACCAGACACTCCACGGCCCATGAAAGCTTCTTCTGAAGGCAAACCCAGGTATTTGGCTGATGCACCGGTGGCCAGGATCAGTGAATCACAGGTGTAGGTGCCGCTGTCACCGGTCAAGGTGAATGGGCGTTTGGAAAAATCAACCTTGTTGATGTGGTCAAAAACGATCTCCGTCTTGAAACGTTCGGCGTGCGCCAGAAAACGTTGCATCAGGTCTGGGCCTTGCACACCGTCTACATCGGCGGGCCAGTTGTCTACCTCTGTGGTGGTCATCAGCTGGCCACCCTGCGCGATACCGGTGATCAGCAGCGGGTTGAGGTTGGCCCGGGCAGCGTAGATGGCTGCGGTGTAACCTGCGGGGCCAGATCCGAGAATGAGAACTTTGGCGTGTTTGGCTTGGGTCATGGGATGTCCTTTTTGGATGGGGGCTTATGCCGTGTACAGTCACGGTTTGTACAACCGGGATTCAAATGTTGGCTGTGGTTGAAATGTGATGTCTTATTTCAATGAGGTGATTATCTGATGGCAGCGGTTAGCACCCACGATTTATTGCGGCGTGTGCCTATTTTCGCAGAGCTTACGGACCATCAAATGACCCAATTGGCGTTTACGGTGACCAAGCGCCGGGTCAAGCGAAGTGAGCTGATTGTTGAGCAAGGCAAGCAGAGCCACGCCCTGTACATTATTTTGTCCGGACGCGCGCGGGTGGTGATGACAGACCGCCGAGAGCGCGAAGTGATTCTGGCTGTGCTCGGGCCGGGTGATTACGTGGGCGAACTCAGCTTGATCGATGGCAAAAGCCACTCAGCCAATGTGCAGGCCGAACTCCCATGTGATTTGCTTGTGCTGGATCACAAGGAGTTCCACAAATGCCTTAACGAAAATCATGCCATGGCCATGGCGGTGATCGAGGGTTTGGCTCACCGTTTGCGCGGTGCAGATGAGAAAATTAGTTCCCTTGCGTTGATGGACGTGTATGGCCGGGTGACCAAGGTGTTGATGGGTTTGTCGCAGCCCGATGGAGACAAGCAGCTTTTAATCAAGGAAAAAATGACACGACAGGATATTGCAAAAATGGTTGGCGCATCGCGTGAAATGGTCAGCCGGGTGATGCGGGACTTCGAGGAGCAGGGTTTCATCAAGACACGCGACGACGGATGCGTTGAGTTGGTTGAACGTCGTTCTTCAACACGTTGAGTCAAGGTCAATCGTTTCAAATTTATGACTTATTCGCTTCATACCTTGACTGCACCCACCTCGGGTGGGTCAGCACCTAATCGCTCCGGTATCGCCCGGTTTGCCGACGAGTTGACCTTGCTGGCCGGGTTGGTCGGTTTGGCGTTGTGGTTGTTGTCACTGACGACTTTTTCTTTGCAAGATGCTGCCTGGTCCAGTTCTGGCACGGGTGCGCCGGTGGTCAATCAGTTGGGTCAATTGGGTGCCTGGATCGCAGATGGCAGCTATTTTTTGCTGGGATTTTCGGTTTGGTGGTGTGTGGCTGTTGCGGTAAGGGTTTGGTTGTCTGCGTTGGCGCGTTGGTTGCGTGGGCATGACATGATGGTTGTGGGGCACAGCCAAAATGCCCAGGTGCGACGGTCATCTTGGTTCAATAGGCGGGTGAAATTTTGGCTGGGGTTGGTGTTGTTGGTGGTGGCTAGTTCGGTTTTGGAGTGGACCCGTTTCTACAGTTATGAGGCGCGTCTGCCTGGTCACGGCGGGGGGGTGCTGGGCTACTTTCTTGGGCCTGTCGCTGTGCAATGGTTGGGATTCACCGGAGCAGGGTTGTTGGCCATTGTGGTGGGTGTCCTGGGGTCGTCTGCCGTGTTTGGTTTTTCGTGGGGCCAATTGGCAGAAAGTCTGGGCGCATGGTTGTTTGGCAAAATTGAAAACCGGCGTGAGCAGCTTGAGAAGGAGCAGGACCTTGCTCTTGGTGAGCAAGCGGCCAAAGAACGCGCGGAAGTGCTGGTTGAAGAGCGGCAGGACAAGGCGGTACACCGTCCCAAACCCGTGGTGATTGAACCCGTACTGATTGAAGTTCCCCCTAGCGACCGTGTCGCCAAAGAGCGCCAAAAGCCCTTGTTCAAAGACATGCTTGACAGCAAGTTGCCCCAAGTTGATTTGCTGGATCCCGCGTTGACGCGCCAGGAAACCGTGGCCCCTGAGACGCTCGAGATGACCAGCCGCATGATCGAGAAAAAGCTCAAGGACTTTGGTGTTGACGTGACCGTGGTGCTTGCGCAGCCCGGCCCCGTCATCACACGCTACGAAATCGAGCCCGCCACAGGTGTCAAAGGTTCGCAAATTGTGGGCTTGGCCAAAGACCTGGCCCGGTCACTCAGTTTGGTGTCCATCCGGGTGGTGGAAACCATTCCTGGCAAAAATTACATGGCCCTGGAGTTGCCCAACGCCAAGCGACAAACCATCAAGCTGTCGGAAATCCTGGGCTCCAATGTTTATAACGAAGCCAGATCCATGCTCACCATGGGTCTTGGCAAAGACATCATCGGCAATCCGGTGGTTGCCGATCTGGCCAAAATGCCACACGTGCTGGTGGCGGGTACCACAGGTTCAGGCAAATCAGTGGGCATCAACGCCATGATTTTGAGCCTGTTGTACAAGGCGGAAGCGCATGACGTGCGACTGCTGATGATCGACCCGAAAATGCTGGAAATGTCGGTGTACGAGGGCATTCCCCACCTGCTGTGCCCGGTGGTGACCGACATGCGTCAAGCCGCCAACGGCCTGACTTGGTGCGTGGCAGAAATGGAGAAGCGCTACAAACTGATGAGCAAGATGGGGGTGCGTAACCTGGCTGGTTTCAATGTCAAATGGGACGAAGCCAAGGCGCGTGGCGAGTTCATTTACAACCCTTTCAGCCTGACCCCAGAAAGCCCGGAACCAATTGAGCGCCTGCCGCACATTGTGGTGGTGATCGACGAACTGGCCGACTTGATGATGGTGGTGGGCAAGAAGATTGAGGAACTCATCGCACGGTTGGCTCAAAAAGCGCGTGCCGCAGGCATTCACCTGATTTTGGCTACCCAGCGCCCCAGCGTGGACGTGATCACGGGTCTGATCAAGGCCAACATTCCGACGCGCATTGCGTTCCAGGTCAGCAGCAAAATTGACAGCCGTACCATCCTCGACCAGATGGGCGCCGAGGCTTTGCTGGGCATGGGCGACATGCTCTACATGCCCAGTGGCACCGGGCTGCCGATTCGCGTGCACGGCGCGTTTGTCAGCGACGAAGAAGTTCACCGCGTGGTGACCTACCTCAAATCTCAAGGTGAGCCCAACTACATTGAAGGCATTCTGGAAGGTGGCACGGTAGAGGGTGAGGACGGTGTGCTGGGCGAAGGCGGTGCAGGTGGGGGCGAGAAAGATCCTCTTTACGACCAGGCCGTCGAGATCGTTTTGAAGAACCGAAAGGCCAGCATTTCATTGGTGCAGCGTCACCTGAAGATTGGCTACAACCGTGCGGCACGTTTGGTGGAAGACATGGAAAATGCCGGACTGGTCAGCGCCATGAGCAGCAGCGGTCAGCGAGAAATTTTGGTGCCCGCGCGCAACGAGTGACCGCTGGTCAGTGTGTCGTGGCAATGAAGTCGTCGCCCTGCTGGTGCGACCAAAAAGGAATACCGTGAAACGTCTGTTTTTTACTATTGTATTTATAGCTTCTTACGCAGGTTCTACGTGGGCTACAGGGCTAAATAGTTTAGAAAAATTTGTCAAATCAGTGAAAACCGGCAAGGCGGAGTTCACCCAGGTGGTGACTTCTCCCTCCAAGGCCGGCCAAGCGCCGCGTGTCAAGACATCCACCGGCACGTTCGAATTTTCACGGCCGAATCGATTCAGGTTCCATTACCTTAAACCGTTTGAGCAGACCCTGGTGGCTGATGGTCAAACCTTGTGGTTGTATGACGTGGATTTGAACCAGGTGACGACACGCAAACAGGCTGCTGCGCTTGGCAGCACACCGGCGGCGTTGATTGCATCGGCCGCAGATGTGCAGGCCTTGCAGGCTGACTTTGTGATGGTGGATGCACCCGACAAAGAAGGGTTGCAGTGGGTCACGGCCAGTCCGAAATCCAAAGAGGGGCAGTTGCAGTCGGTGCGTGTGGGTTTCAGATTGTCTGGCGCGGAGACATCCACGCTCGAAGTGCTTGAAATTCTGGACAGCTTCGGTCAGCGCTCCGTGCTGACGTTCAAACAATTTCAAGCGAATCCAGCGCTGCCTGAGAAGACGTTTGAGTTCAAGGCGCCACCCGGCGTGGACGTGCTCAAGCAGTAACCTGCAAGACTTGCGCGTGTCATGCAAAGGCACCCATCAGAAGAGATAATATTGTTTGATGTAAGTCAACGTTCGATTGCATCAATGTGCGATTTAATGACCGGTTAGTGTCTAGTCACATGCGCTGGACGGGAAATACTTGAAAAGCCAGGGAGCAGTCTTTAGCGTAAACGCAATGGCAAATTGTTTTTTCATGATTCCACCGAATACGGTGTACGTTGGTACGCACCGTCAGGACGTTGTCGCTAGGCGTCACACGGTGACGCACCAAGTCAAACTGTTGTGATCAGATTAAAGCGCCTGAAGTCCATGTCCATCGCGATGCGGCTGTGGCTGCTGATTGGCATTTTTTCTATTGCAGTCGTCGCGGACAACATCTCCGAGATGACCGCGCACGGAAGTCGTTTACGAGCAGAGAAGGAGCTGCAGCTTGAGCAGTTGGTAGAAACCGCGCACTCCATCTTGCGCTACTACGAAGCCGAATCACGAAACGGGCGAATGAGTGACACTGAAGCACGCAGACGCGCGATTGAAGCCATCGAACCCCTTCGCTACAGTGACCGGGAGTATTTCTGGATTCACGATCTTGGTACGCCATTGCCACGCATGGTGATGCATCCTACGGTACCCAGCCTGAACGGCACACTGTTGGATAAACCCGAATTTCTGCGAGCGACATCGAGCCGGGTAGGTGCGAATGGCCCTTATCGCCAACTGAAAAATGAGAACCTGTTCGTGGCCATGAACGATGTGGCACGCTCAAGCCATGGGGACGGCTTTGTGACCTACGACTGGTACAAGCCCTTGAGTGCAGGCGGCGTGACAGCAGAGTACTTTCCAAAACTTTCCTTTGTAAAGCGCTTTGATCCCTGGAATTGGGTCATCGGTTCTGGCATGTACATGGATGAATTCGAAGCGGCGTATTGGCAGGATGCACGAATGAGCATTCTCAAATTGCTGCTGTCACTGATTTCCTTTGGCCTGATGGTTTGGGTGATTTTGAGAACCATCATTGGTCCGATGCATGCATTGCAAGACACGATGGATTGGCTTCGAGGAGACACCAATCGCGTGGTTGAACTGCCAGTGGATCAACCGGAAGAACTGGCGCAAATCGGTCATTCATTCGTGTCCTTGATGGGCGAACTCAGGCAGTCACGCAACGCCCTGAATACCTCCGTTGACCAACTTCGAATGGCTGGGAAGGCCTTTGATGCCATGTCCGAGGGCGTTGTGGTAACCGATGCACTTGAGCGCATCGTCTCTGCCAATCCGGCATTTACCAGGATCAGCGGCTATTCAGCGGCAGAAGTGATCGGGAAGACACCCCGACTTCTCAAATCCGAGCGCCAGGATGACGATTTTTACAGAGCCATGAAGACGCAACTTGCGGCAACCGGTTCCTGGTCGGGAGAAATCTGGAATCGTGCCAAGGATGGACATCTGTATCCTGAATGGCTGTCCATTTCCGCGTCCCGCAGCGAGCAAGGTGAAATTACCAACTACATCGGCGTTTTTTCGGACATCACCGATCGAAAGAACGCCGAGTCAGACCTGCGTATTGCTGCGCGGGCCTTTGAATCGCAGGAAGGCATGTTCATTACAGATGGCAATGCACGCATCCTGCGGGTGAATCTGGCCTTCAGCGCCATTACCGGCTACATGGCTGAGGAAGCGGTCGGAAAGACACCGAGCCTGCTTCGGTCTGGGCACCACGATGCGAAGTTCTACGCTGACATGCGCCAGTGCATTGAAGAGACGGGGACTTGGCAGGGTGAGGTTTGGAATCGACGTAAAAACGGTGAAATATTTCCAGAGTGGCTCACGATTTCAACGGTGAAGGACCCGGATGGAAATGTCACGCACCATGTGTCGACGCTGACCGACATTACCCAACGCAAGGCCGCTGAGAACGAAATAAAGCACCTGGCCTTTTTTGACCCTTTGACGCAGTTGCCAAACCGTCGGTTGCTGCTGGACCGTTTGCAGCATGCCCTTGCGTCAAGCAAACGATCTGGTCGCCTGGGCGCACTGCTGTTCATCGACCTGGATAATTTCAAAATTCTCAACGACACGCTGGGCCACCATAAGGGTGATTTGTTGCTGCAAGAGGTGGCAAAGCGGCTTATCTGCTGTGTTCGCGAAGGAGACACCGTTGCGCGTCTTGGTGGTGACGAATTTGTCCTGCTTCTTGAAGGCCTGAGTCTGCATCAGGATGAGGCGGCTCACCAAGTGAAGGGCATTGGTACGAAGATTCTGAACGCGCTTAACGAACGTTACGACCTGGATAAATGCGACTACCACAACACGCCAAGCATTGGTGTGACGTTGTTTGATGACCATCAAAGCAGCATCGACGAGTTACTCAAGAGGGCCGATTTGGCCATGTATCAAGCCAAGGCTGCAGGGCGCAATGCACTGCGTTTCTTTGACCCCGAGATGCAATCCAGCGCCAATGCTCGTGCGACTTTGGAAACCGATTTACGGCTGGCCTTGCAACATCACCAATTTTTCCTGAACTACCAGGCCCAAGTCGATATGTATGGTGTGCTCCGGGGGGCTGAAGCCTTGGCGCGGTGGCAACACCCAACGCGGGGGCTGGTCTCTCCGGTAGAGTTTATTCCGCTGGCCGAAGAGACCGGGTTGATATTGCAGTTGGGGCGATGGGTTCTTGAAACTGCCTGCCAGCAACTTGTCGCGTGGGCCAGTGATCCTGCCAAAGCCGCCATTGTGATCGCCGTCAACGTCAGTGCGGTGCAGTATCTGCATGCTGATTTCGTGAAACAAGTGCTGGGCATACTGGAATTGACCGGCGCCAATCCGCGTCGTCTAAAACTTGAATTGACCGAGAGCGTGATCCTTGGCAATGGCGACGACATCATCGTCAAAATGGTTCAGCTCAAGGCGCACGGAATCACTTTCTCGCTGGATGATTTTGGCACTGGGTATTCATCGCTTTCGTACCTGAAACGTTTGCCGATTGATCAACTCAAGGTCGATCAATCGTTTGTGCGAGATCTTCTGACCGACCCTGCCGACACCGCCATCGTCAAGACCATCGTCGCGCTGGCTGGAAGCCTGGGGCTGTCGGTGATCGCGGAGGGCGTCGAGACCCCCGCGCAGCGTGACTGTCTGGCCAGACTAGGTTGTAACAACTACCAAGGCTACTTGTTTGGTCGACCGGGCCTGGCGGAAAATTTGAAATAAGCCAACGCTTTTTACCCGGCAATCCCCAGCAGGTCCATGATGCCGCTGATGAAGGTCAGCGGGTGTGCCGGGCAGCCGGGCACATACAGGCTGGGCGGAAATTTATCCAAAAACTCGCGGCCAATCGCATCACTGTCGGCAAACACACCGCCTGAAATGGCGCAGGCCCCCACCGCAATCACCAGCTTGGGTTCTGGGATGGCCTCCCAGCAGATGTGCAGCGCCTGCATCATGTTGCGGCTGATCGGGCCGGTCAGTACCAAGCCGTCGGCGTGGCGCGGGCTGGCGACGATGTCGATGCCGTAGCGGCCCAGGTCGAAGTTGACGTTGCTCCAGGCGTTGACCTCCATCTCGCAGCCATTGCAGCCCCCCGCCGACACCGAGCGCAGTTTGAGTGATCTACCAAAGCGCTTTTTCAGCTCGGCAGACACCGCCACCGGGTCCAAGTTGGGCCGTGCCGCCGTCACCACCAGGCCTTCGCGCGTGGTGGCGCTCAGCTTCACGTCATTGTTAAAACTGAGCTTTTGGCTCGGGCACACCGGCGCGCAGTCGCCGCACATCACGCAGCGGCCCAGATCAATGGCCACGACATCCTTGCCATTTGCTTGTAAAGTGATAGCGTTGGACGGGCAAATTTCTTGGCATACATGGCAGTTTGGTGCACAAGCCAGATCGGCAATGACCGGCTTGCCACGAAAGCCGCCGGGTTGGGCGGCGCGCAAATCCCGAATGAACTGTGTGCCTTGGGCTTGGCGAACGGCGATGTTCTGGAACATGGTTGAAGTCTCCGTTGGCCTAGAGGTCGTTGCCGCAGTAGGACAGATCAAAACTCTTGTTGCAGATCGGAAAATCTGAAATCTGCTGCCCGCGCAGGGCAAAAGCCAGTCCGAACCAGTTGGCAAGGCTGGGGTCTTGCACTTTGGCGTGGATCAATTTTCCCGTGGCATCGGTTTCCAGGGCCACCATCACCGGGCCGCGCACGCCCTCCACCAGCGAAACGACCAGGGTTTCTGGCCTCAACGCCCAATCCCCCGTCAAACTGCCTGCGGCAAACGGATCACGGTAGTCACTCAGGTTCAAGGCGGGGTCAGCCAAGCGGTCGATCAGCCACTGCGTGCTGGTTTGCGCCTCACCCATGCGTTGCCCCATGCGCGCCCAGCAGTCGCTGCTGGACTCGGTCAGGGTTTGGGGCGGGTGCGCAGCGTATATGCCATCGGGCAGCGCGTGACGCAGGTCCAGCTCAATGCCACTGGCGCGCGCCACCACACCGGTCAACCCCATATCCAGCGCGGCTTGGCGGGACACCGTGCCCACGCCCTTGAAACGTGCCTGCGTGCTGCGGCTGCTGCGCACCAGGGCGTTGACCTGGTTGAAATCGGTTTGGAAGGCTTGCAAGGTGTTGAGCAAATCCGCACGCAAGGCATCGTCCATCGGCGCTGCGGCACCGGGGCGAATCCAGCCTTTGCCGAACCGGTTGCCGCAGACACGCTGGCTGGCATTGATGATGGCGGTGCGCAGCCGTTGGTAGGTGCCTGCAGGCTGCAGATAGGCGATGTCGGTGGCCAGACCGGTCAACGTGGCCAGGTGCATGGCCATGCGTTCAAGTTCTAAACCGATAGCGCGTGATGCTTGTGTCACGGTGGCTACAGGCCGATTGGCTAAATATTCCAGTGCCGCGTTGAACGCCCAGCTGTAGGCCACGACCGAGTCGCCCACGATGGATTCCACCAGCGGACTCAGGCGATGGGGTGGCTTTTGCAGCAGCAATGCTTCCACCGCCCGGTGCTGGTAGCCGAGCTGGATTTCAAGGTGGTGCACCCGCTCACCGTGGCACATGAAGCGAAAGTGCCCCGGCTCGATCACGCCAGCGTGGATCGGGCCTACGGCTACTTCGTGCACCTCGGCCCCGCGCACCTTGAAGAACGGGTAGTCGTCCGTGTGCCCTTGGCGTGCGCCCTCAAAACGCACCGGTTTGAGCCAGGGGTGGCCTTCTGGTACCAGGCCGGTTTGTTCCCACAACTCGCGCTCAAAAATCTGCGCCGCCGGGAATCGAACGGTCAAACTCGGGTAGCTTTGCCCGGTGCTGGCATGACCACGCAGCACCTGCAAGCCCTCAGAAGTCAGCAGCACAGCGGTCACGACGACACCTGTGGGTTCAGTGCCGGTGGCGGCTCTGCCAAACCAGGTTATCAGGCGGTTATTGGCATCTAGGCCTCGTAAAACAAGCGTTATCAGCTCTGACATCGATAGCAGCGCTGGTGTCGTGGAAAGGTGTGCCACCGGTGTCGGTTGGGGCATCAGATGGGTCGGTGTCATGTCAACCACCAATTGACACCGCCACGGCGCGCAACAAATCGGTGAACACATCGGGCGTGTAGGTGCCCAGCATGATCAGAATGCACATGAAGCCAATTTTGGGCAGCGTGGTGACCCAGGACTCGGCCGTGGCCTGCACACTCACCTTGGGCGCGCCCCACAGCATCGGGAACAGGGTGCGCCCAGTGGCAACAAAAATCACCGTCAACATCACGCACATCAGCGTGAACGCCAGCAGGTTGCCCGCTTGGACAATGCCCGACAGGATCAGCATCTCGGCCAAAAAACTGGCAAACGGCGGAAAACCCAGCAGCGCAAAAATCCCGCCGGTGAACAGCACACCGGCCAGCGGCAGGGTGCGGATCACGCCACTCAGGGGGCCCACCTCGTTGGTACCATAGACCGCGCGCATGCGACCGGCGGTTAAAAAAAGCAGCGACTTCACAAACGCGTTGCTGACGATGTACAGCACCACGCCGTAAGCGGCCGCCTTGCCGACCGACAACCCCAGTGCGATCACGCCCGATGAGCTGACGCAGGCGTAGGCAATCAGCCGCTTGTAGTTGCTGCTGGCCATGATCTGGATGGCCGCCACCACCAACGAGACGTAGCCCATGACCAGCAGTTCCTGAGACACAAAGTCAGCCTCGGTGCCGCGAAAAATCTGCAAAATGCGAAACACTGCCACCACGCTGATGTTGAACTGGACCGATGCCAGCAGCGCACTGGTGGTGGTGGGTGAGCCCTCGTAGGTCTCTGGCAGCCAGCCATACAGCGGGGCCAGCCCCAGTTTGCCCCCCAGACCAAACAACATCAGCGACAACCCCAGGCGTTGCCAGGCATCCGGGTCGCGGGTGAGAGATTGGCCCAACTGGTCCACCATGAAGCTCATCTCGACCCCGCGCACATGCGCCGACTGGGTCAGGGCCATGAAACCCAGAAAGGTGATGCCCAGTGTCATGCTGGAGTACAACATGTAGCGCCAGGCAGTGGCGCGCGGGTTGGGGGAGTCACCGCGGGCCACCAGGGGCGCAGCGCACAAGGTGGTGAGCTCGATCAGCGTCCACAGCAGCACCAGGTGGTTGGCCATCAGGCCGATGTTGATGATGGCCATGAACAGCAGCATCAGCGACGCACGTGAGCGGATGTCGTGTGTCAGCGCCGGCAAGTGGCGCTCGCGGGAGTACAGGTACACGCAAATGCCCAAAAACACCGTGTTGACCACCACAATAAACAACAGCGAGGTGGCATCCAGCACCAGGTAACGGTTGGCGAAGTACATCGGCAAAGAAGACAGGGGTTGCGTCAGAAACACCCCCAGTGCCGACAGCCACATCAACAAGGCCACGGCCACCAGTGCGGGTGAAATCCAGTGGGTGCCGGGGGCCAGACTTTCAGCGGTGTGCAAGTGGACATCGCTGTGATTTGTTGCTATTGAAAGTGAAGCGCTCATGACCCATTCTCCGTGGGCTTGACCCCTGAGTGACTTAAAACATGGGCACCTCGAACCAGCCACCCGCCCACAGCCACCGTGCCGACATAAACCCCGCTGATGGCCAGGTGCACCGGGATCGGCCAGGGCTCGGGCATCAGGGACTCAAACAGCGCCAGCGAGTTTTCCATGAACAGCAGCGCCACCAGTTGCGCCACCGGCTCGCGGTTGGTGGACAGCACCAAAAAAGCAATCACCACGGTGGCAGCGATCACGCCCAGGGTGAGGGCCCGCGCATCGGCTCGCGCGCCGTCGCCAAACTGGAACGCCACAATGATCAGCGCCACCGCCACACCCCAGGTGAACAGGTTGGAGGGCATCACGTCGTGCTGCGCTTCATGAATGCCCGCCAACGTGCGGCGCAGCAGATGCGGAACCAACCAGGCGCGGATGATCAAAATCTCCAGCCCGGCTGCCATCGTATGAAAGTCCAGCTCATGGTGCTTGTTGAGGGTGATCCAGCCCAAGACCAGCGCTTGCAAGCTCAGCCAGACAGGCGTGGTGCCGAGCTTGCCAAAAAACACCGGAATGATGGTGGCCAACATGCAGGCGATGAGCGCCGCGGTGGGGTTGAGCGCCAGGTTCACAGGCCACCTCCCGACACACCGACGATCAGCGCCGCCAAGGCCACCAGCCAGCCTGCCAGCCACACGTAGTGCGGTACCCACTTCAAAGGCAGACGCGCAATCAAGGACTCAAAACACCCGACGACCACGGCGACCGCCAGCATCAGACCAACCGATATCGCGGTGGCCGCCAAGGGCGCAGACAAGGGGTCCACCGGGTTGAGCAGGGTGGCAATCAAGCCCGCATACATTGTCATTTTTAACCCGGCAGCGTACTGCATGGCGGCCAGCTCCGGCCCGCTGTGGTCCAGGATCATCACCTCGTGGATCATGGTGAGTTCCAGGTGCGTCAGCGGGTCATCCACCGGCACACGCGCGGCTTCGGTCTGCAGCAGAATCAGCAGGGCCAAGGCCAGCGGCAGCACGATCCAGCCGTAATACACGGTGTGGTGCAGGTGCCCCAGCATGTCCGCAAAACTGCTCAGACCTGTGGCCGCACCCAGGGTGCCGAGCAACAGGAACAAAGCGGGCTCGGCAAATGCGCCGTACATGGCTTCGCGCGCGGCACCCATGCCCTCAAACGGGCTGCCCACGTCCATGGCCGAGAGCATCAACACCATGCGCGCCAGACCCAGGGTGTAGGCCACTGCCACAAAGTCTTGCGCAAACGACAGCGGCGCAAACTGGCCCAGCAGGGGTACAAAAGCCATGGCAATCAGCGCGCAAACCAGCACCACATAAGCACCCAGACGAAACAGCGGCGCGGCCGTGTGGCTCACCACCGGACGTTTGCGCAGCAGGCGGCGCAGGTCGTGGTAAGACTGGAACAAGCCCGGCCCCTTGCGCGCACCCCACCAGGATTTGGTGCGATTGATCACCCCCACCATTAGGAAAGGCATGACCAGCGCCACGGCCATGTGCGCCAGGGTCAATGCCAGAAAAGTGACGTTCATGGCAGCTCCCCTTCAGCCAGCACCACCAACGCCGCGATGACCGCCACGGCGGCCAGTCCCAGGGCAAAGGCAATGCGCGGGTCGTCTTCGTGCAGGAGTTTGGAGATCAGCGTGGCCGATTTGTCACCTTGACCTATCACGTTGTACAGGCGGTGCTCCACCGCGTCCACGCAGTCGGTGACCACGTAGGCATCGGTGGGGAAGTAGCCGGTGGGCACTTTTTGACGCACCAGCCGCAGCATGACCCCGTTGAAATGGCTGCCGAATTCTTTGGAAAAACTGTTGGCCGTGTACTGCACCCGCGCGCTGCCTGCGGTGTAGCCGCAACCCCAGGTGGGACCGGCCGCTGCAGGCTGGCGGCACAGCATGCGACGTAACAGCCACGCCAGCACCACAAAACCCGCCACGCAGGCAGACATCAGGCTGACGCGGCCCAGCACGTCCTGAACACCCTGCATGGCGTCAGTGGCAACGGCACCGGGCACGGCGTGTAGAAACAGGCGCGTAGGTGCTGCCACCAGCGCCAGACCCAGCACCGGCATCAATCCCAGCAGCACGGTGCCTGCGGTGTGCACCAGCAGCGGCACCAGCATCCAGGCGCTGGGCTCATGACCTTCTGGCAGGGAATCGTCACGCGCGTTGCCCATGAAAATCACGCCATAGGCACGGGTGATGGACAGAGCCGATACCGCCCCCACAAACGCCAGCAACATGGCCACACCAGCCAGCAGCAGTTTGGCCCAGACACTGACCGCTTCACCGTTGAACAGCCCGCTGTAAATCAAAAACTCACTGGCAAAGCCGTTGAAGGGCGGCAGGGCAGAGATGGCAATGCCACCGACCAGAAAACTCAGGGCGGTCAGCGGCATCAGTTTGGCCAAACCACCCAGCCGCTCGATATCGACCCCATGCTTGGCCTGGTAAACGCAACCGGCCGCATAAAACAGCTGGCATTTAAAAAAGGCGTGGTTCAGCACGTGCAATAGACCACCTGCAAATCCCAGTGCCACCAGCCCCGGCACGTCCCAAGCCAGGCCCAACGTGCCAATGCCAAAACCAATGCCGGCAATGCCCACGTTCTCGGTGCTGGAGTAGCCCAGCAGGCGTTTCAGGTCACGCTGGCCCACGGTGTACAGCCCACCGATCACCGCCGAGGTGATGGAAAACGCGATCAATGCCCAACCCATCCAGGCATCAGGTCGACCCTGCAGGTACAAAAAGTGCAGCAGTGCATACAGGCCGGCCTTATGAATCACGCCGGACATCAGCGCGCTGACGTTGGCTGGTGCGGCTGCATGGGCACGCGGTAGCCAGGAATGGAAGGGGAAAAAAGCGGATTTCAGCCCAAAGCTGGTGAGCAGCAACAGGAACACGGTGTTGCGTACGGTGCCGGGGTTGGCGCTCATCCAGTCACCAAAATCGTCCAGGTACCAGCTCTGCGACTGGGTGTACAAAATCATGAACGCTGCCACCAGGAAAATCAGCCCGATGTGGGTGGATACCAGGTAGTTGAACCCGGCAAACCGCACTTTCTGGTTGGTGTAATCCCATATCACCAGCATCCAGGCCGAGAGCGCCGCAATTTCCCAACCCATCAGGAAAGTCATCGCGTGTTCACCGGTGTAGACCATGATGAACGACAGCGAAATCATGTTCAGCAGCGCAAAGTGCACGCCCACATGGCGCGGGCCGTCAAAGAATTTGCGCAAGTAACCCACGGCATAAACCGCGCCCAGCAGCGTCATGGGCAGTGACCAGCTCAAAAAGAAGGCCCCCAGCGCATCCAGCCTGAAATGCACCGCGCCAATGGGGTAGCTCCAGGGCAATTCGACACGGGGCTCTACGTCACCAAAAAGTACCGGCACCACCGCAACCCAGGTGATCACGGTGGCGATGGATTGGGACACGATGCCAAATGCCGCCCGCCAGCTGTTTTTGACAGGCAGCAGGGCCAGCAGGGCGCCTACCAACAGGACGACGGTCGCCGCCAGCAGCTGGTTCATGCGGTCATCCCGCAAGGGCTAAAGGGAAGAAATGTGAAGTAGTGAAAAGTGATCATGAGGGGCACCACAAAACAAAGAACAAAAAGTGTTCAGTGCTGTTGGGGTGGCCCGTTGTGGTGCAAGCGCATGTCAAACTGCCGACGCTTGGAAAGCATCAGTGTCTGTCCGTGAGAAGGGGTGCGCGCGAGCCGTTTCATGAAGCTGCGGATTCTACGCTTGCAGGCGCTGTGGGGTCGGCACGGTGTTGACTAGCCAAATGGCTGGGGAGCGCTGCCGGTGACTGGTTTGACCTGGCGTGGCAGGGGGTGGCGCGACCCCAGCAGTTCCCTTTGGTGCTACTTTATGCATAGCGTGTTGCGCATGTTTTATGGGGGCTAAAGGCCTAAAATATCCTCTGTTTGGCATGTTACGCCGGATCATGCAGCTCCAGGCGGGCGGCGTGGTTTGCGTTCTCCGGCCCACCTCGCGGGCGAGGGTGTTGGATGGATCAGGTGCTTGGCTTTGCACACGCCTTTGGTTTGCATGTTGCCACCCCACGCGAATGGGGCCTGCGCCCGCAAATCCCACCACCCACCTTCAACACATCTTGATGAGGTGTGGTTCCAAAGACAGGGCGCAGAAAGTCGACTTTACCAACCGATCGCTTCAGGCTTTTCGTTGATTTCGACAGCATGACGAGCGACTAGCTGGAGATGCGTTCGGCAGCCGGGGTAGCCATCACCACCGACTACCGAGGCCATTCATTTCGGTTTGAAGCTCAGTTGTGTTTTAAGATGACGCGCTTTGTGAAGAGTCCAAATACTAATTCCATTCAGGAGGTGTCAAGTGAAGAACTTTGTTCTGTATTTTTTGATTTTTTTCTGCGGTCACATCGCTGCAGCTGATCTTTTTGATGGCACCAAACCTCGTGACTACAAATTGGCTGATCCGCTTGAATT
>CAIOAQ010000271.1 GCA_903856025.1 uncultured beta proteobacterium | reverse complement strand
CCCTCTTGCGAGTTTTACCCATTGCAAGCTGTCAAGACCAATGTGTTGGGCACCGAGAACGTGCTTGAGGCTGCCATTGCCCATGGCATCAAACGAGTGATTTGCCTGAGCACCGATAAAGCGGTTTATCCCATCAACGCAATGGGCATAAGCAAAGCCATGATGGAAAAGGTCGCTGTGGCGAAATCGCGCGAAAGTGATGCGACAACCATTTGTGTGACGCGCTATGGCAATGTGATGGCTTCGCGCGGCTCGGTCATTCCTTTGTTTGTAGATCAGATTCGCGCCGGGCAGGCCCTCACCATTACTGACCCCGCCATGACTCGCTTCATGATGACGCTGGACGACGCGGTGGACTTGGTGTTGTACGCCTTTGAGCATGGCAACCCGGGTGATATTTTTGTGCAAAAAGCACCGGCGGCCACCATTGGGACTCTAACCGAGGCGCTAAAGTCTTTACTGAATGTGCCCGAGCATCAGGTCAATACCATCGGTACACGCCATGGCGAAAAGCTGTATGAGGCCCTGCTGAGTCGTGAAGAAATGGTGGCTGCCCAAGATTTGGGTTACTATTACCGTGTGCCACCAGATTTACGCGATCTGAACTATGGCAAGTTTGTGGAGCAGGGTGAGCAAAAAATATCGCAAGCCCAAGATTATAACTCGCATAACACCACACGGCTGGATGTGGACGGCATGAAGGCGCTGCTGATGAAGCTGCGCTTTATGCAGGCCATTGCACGGGGAGAACAGGCTTTGTCAGAGGAATAGCATCATGAAAGTGTTGATCACCGGTTCCGACGGATTTATCGGCAAAAACTTGCAATTGCACTTGGCAGAGCGCAAAGATGTGGAGGTGCTGTGCTTTACTCGTGGCCAAGATGTAGCCAAGTTGCCTGAGCTGTTGCACGGAGTGGACTTTGTGTTTCATTTGGCTGGAGTTAACCGTCCGCAAGACCCGGCGGAGTTTATGTCGGGCAATGTGGATTTGACGAAGGTGCTGTGCCAGGCCGTGGGCGCGGTGGCTACGGTCACTGGCAAAAAGATACCTGTTGTTTACACCTCTTCCACCCAGGCTGACCACGACAACGCTTACGGTTCGAGCAAACTATATGCTGAAAATGCCTTGTTTGCGTTGCGGCGAGAGCATGGTGTGCCTGTGCATGTTTTTCGGCTGCCCAATGTGTTTGGCAAGTGGTGCAAGCCCAACTACAATTCGGCGGTTGCCACGTTTTGTCACAACATTGCACGGGAATTACCCATACAGGTGAACGACCCGGCTGCGCCGATTACGCTGGTTTATGTGGATGATGTGGTTGCACCTTTTTTGCAGTTAATGGATGGCGCAGATGCGATGGTGAATGCAGATGGTTTTGCTACTGTTGAACCGCAGTACAGCACGACCGTGGGTGAGCTTGCTCGGCTGATACGTTTTTTTAAAGATAGTCGCAACACGCTGATGACCGAGCGAGTGGGCACTGGATTGGTGCGGGCGCTTTATGCCACTTATGTGAGCTATTTGCCGCCAGAGTTGTTTGCCTATACCGTGGCGCATCATGCTGACCCTCGTGGTGTGTTTGTAGAGATGCTTAAAACGCCAGATTGCGGTCAGTTTTCATACTTTACCGCAGTGCCTGGTATTACCCGTGGTGGTCACTATCACCATAGTAAGACAGAGAAGTTTTTGGTCATTTGTGGCCAGGCGCGCTTCAAGTTCAGGCACATGCTAACCGGTGAGACGCATGAGCTTTTGACCTGCGGAGACAAGGCAGAAGTGGTAGAAACCGTGCCCGGCTGGACGCACGATATTACCAATATTGGCAACGATGAGATGGTGGTGATGCTCTGGGCCAACGAGATTTTGACAGACAACAGCCGGATACTATCGCTATGAAGGT
>CAIOAQ010000270.1 GCA_903856025.1 uncultured beta proteobacterium | reverse complement strand
TATCCAAGCCCCTTGCGCATGCTCAGGTACCGCTTCAGTGCTGAATGCAGATCCGTCATTGCGCACCTCCCGGCCAGGGTAGGCTCAATGTGCGGAGCGCTTCGATGTCAACCTTTGCGTAGATCCGCGTGGTGTCGTGGCTCTTATGCCGCAGCAGCTGGCCGATCTCCGACAAGTTTGCACCGGAGCGCAAAAGCTCGGTAGCGAGACTGTGCCGGAAAATATGGGCTCCCTGATGCGCGTAGCCACGGATGCTGGCGCGTTCGAGAGCGGTCTTGGCGATCATCGTGATCGCGCCTGCGGAGGCAAAGCCGGTGTGGGGAGCTAAGCTGCGCAGGAACAGCCGGCGACATGACGACTTGGGTCGGCCGTCACGTAGGTAGGCGACCACTGCCGCGCCAACATCTGGTGCGATCGGCATCCTCGCACGCTGGCGGCCCTTGGCGCGAACAAGCATCTCGCCAGCTCTCCAGTCGATGTCATCCAACGTAAGGGTGGCGACCTCGTCGGCGCGCAGGCCGAGTTTGGAAAGCATCATCAATATGGCGAAATCCCGCCGTCCTACCGCGGATGTCCTGTCGCAACAATCCAGGACCTTCTGAACCTGCGCCGCAGAAAGATAGGTCGGTAGGCTCACGTGCTTCCATTGCCTGATCGAGGGCACGCATCCGGCCAATGCGTGTGGGTTCATTCCCGTGTGATGAAGGTATCGGAGAAATGCGCGTAGCGACCAGCACATCAACTTGGCGGACTTGGGGCTCCAATCCTGGGCGTGGCATTCGACGTAGCGGATCACCTCATCCTGTTTGATCTTGTCGAGATCGCTAGCGCCAGCGGGGCAAACTTCAAACAGGAAGCGACGGATCGCAGGCAGATGGTGCTCGATGGTCTTTGCAGTCAGACCGCGCTCGCTCTGCAGATAGGCGCCAAACTCCGCAAAGATCTGCTCTTGTGGTGTGTCCACGGGGACCGCCGCCGGCGCAATTGTGCCGGCGCTGCGCAGAATAGACAGCCACCGCTTTAGCGCGGGCCGGTCGTCGAGTTGGATGGTCTGCTTTGCTCCTTGGTGCCGCAGGTAGCGGTCCACTATACGTTCATCGAGTTTGCTCAGCCTGGTTCGGTGGCTTGCCATCCAAGCCAGGAGATTGCCGACCACATTGAGGGAGCGCCAAGTGCCGTGTCTAGCGAGCCCTACCTCGACGAGGTGCGCCGCATACAGCTCGACAAGATGCCCGTGGGTGCCACTTCTCAGGCGCCGGAACAGCCGGCTCCTGCTCAAATACTCTTCCGTATTCGTCATCGAAATCTCCGTTGTTGAGGACGGAGGAAGGATGAACTATGCCGAACCGATTAAACGCCGACTACGGAGAATCTAGGGAGAAGCGAGCCCATTCGGCATAGTTCGGTGATCGGCATAAAGCGCCCTATGCCGCGCGCGGCATAGGGCGCTCTGAATCAGACTCATCACAGCCGCCCCCCGCTTGCCCGCGCGCAGCGACCCTGCAAAAAGCCAGTTGTTGCGCCCGATAGCGATCGGCCGAATCTGATTCTCAATATGGTTGTTGTCCACCGGCAGTTGCCCGTTATCGACAAAGCGCGTGAGCGCACCCCAACGCCGCAGGCTGTAATCCAACGCTTTGGCCGTGGCTGAGCCATCGGTAATCTTCTGCCGATGCAGGATCATCCACTGGTGAAAGGCATCAAGCAATGGTTTTGATTTCTCCTGACGTATTCGTCTTCGCTCATCGGGGTCGAATTCCTTGA
Organism: uncultured beta proteobacterium; assembly: GCA_903856025.1. GTDB lineage: Bacteria > Pseudomonadota > Gammaproteobacteria > Burkholderiales > Burkholderiaceae_C > Rhodoferax. The sequence goes on along the minus strand of CAIOAQ010000270.1, from coordinate 3,860 downwards.
TTTCTCGCTCAATGTCGTAAACCCTGCCAATCTGTTCTAGCGCACCGTGTGCAATCTGGCTCTTGTTGCTGGCATGCAGGTCAAAGAACTTGCGCCGGGCGTGCGCCAGACAACCCACTTCCGTCACACCCTGAGTCATGAGCTGCTTGTAGCCACTGAAGTCATCACACACCAGGCTACCGCGCCAGTCACCCAGAAAGACTTTGGCATTCTCCCCAGCACGCGATTCGCAGAAGTCATAGACCACCGCCTTGGTGTCCTCAAAGGCACCAGCGGCATAGGCCCACAAATACGAACGATGCGTTTTGCCTGTGCCGGGCTTGAGCATCTGCACAGGGGTCTCATCGGCGTGCACCACACTGTGTTTAAGAATGTCGGCCTTCAGTGCATCGACCAGGGGTTGAAGCTGCACACCGCAACTGCCCACCCAGGCACCCAGTGTGGAGCGCGGTATGGCTACACCGGCACGACCAAAGATGGCCTCTTGCCGATACAGTGGCAGATGGTCAGCAAACTTGGCCACCAGCACCTGGGCCAGCAGACCGGTGGTGGGAATGCCTTTGTCGATGATGTGCGCCTCTACCGGTGCCTGAATCAGGGTTTCGCACTTGGCGCAGGCCCATTTACCACGGATGTGACGCTCCACGCTGAAGACACCGGGCTGGTAGTCCAGCTTCTCGGCCACATCTTCGCCGATGCGTTTCATTTGGCAACCGCAACTGCAGGTGGTGGAGTCGGGTTCGTGGCGGATTTCCACGCGTGGCAGGTTGGCTGGAAGCGGCTGACGTTTAGGTTGTTCCTTGACCCGGGGTGCCGGTGCATCGGTGGCACTGAGCGCCTCAATCTCGTCACTGACGGCCTGCAGATCCTCATCGAGGGTTTCTTCCAACAGGCTCCTTTGCTCGGCGCTGAAGCGCTCGCTTTGTGCGGCAAACTTCAGGCGCTTGAGGTAAGCGTTTTCGTGTGTGAGCTTGTCAATGGTGGCTTGTTTGAAGGTCAGGGTCTTGAACAGGGACTGCACCACTTCGCGCAGTTCGTCTGCGCTCATGTGGGGCAATTGTTCAGGGGAGATCACCATGAAACATAGTGTATTTCAGGTGAATAAATAGCACCATTAGTGCATGTACTTATTGACTTCGTTGCTATCTATTTCGATGATTCAGACCATGGTGATAATGCCCGCTTCTCCCATGCGCTGCCACGGCAAACCCAGCACCAAAGCATCGAGTTGGACGCGGCTCAGACTCGTGTGTTGTGCGGCACTACCCAATGGCCAGACAAATTTACCCTGGTGCAGTCGCCGCGCTGCCAGCCAGATGCCGTCATGCACCAGCACCTTCATGCGGTTGGCGCGCTTGTTGGCAAAGAGATAGGCCGTGTGCGGGTGGGCAGCACCGAAGACGGCTACAACACGTGCCAGCGCAGTATCGGTTCCTGTGCGCATGTCCATGGGAGTTGTGGCCAGCCAGATGGCATCGATACGGATCATTTGAGAATGGCTCTGGTCCATTGCGCCAAGTCATCCACTGCACTGGCGGGCCAGGTGATGATCATCGAGACTGCGCCCTGGCGAAGTTCTACCTTAATCTCGGATGCCGTGGGTTCATGCGCTTGTGCGGTCGTTGGCAGCTTGATCGGAATGAATGCTGGGACAGGTGAAGTTGCCAGCGACTCACCAGACGAACTGAAGCCGACGAGTTGGTGGCGCGCATCTTGTTCGTGCTCTTTGAGCCATCGGTGCAGCACGTTGGCGTTCATGCCGTGTTGCAATGCCAGGGCCGCAATGGAGGCACCGGGTTGTTGGGCTGCCGCCACCAGTTCGGCTTTGAACTGGTGGGTGTAGGTGCGGTGCGTACGACGGGTCGAATATTTGACGGGGTCTGGTTCTTTGAGCATGGTGTGCACGATGGGTTACGTGCACACGATCTTGCGAGACTCAAGACCTCAATTCAAGATGGGTTCACCGCGTGCTTACGGTGTAGGTGCGGTGCGTACGACGGGTCGAATATTTGCCGGGGTCTCCCGGGTTCGACACCAACTGACGTAAAGCATTGATTCATATAGGGCAGGTTTCAAATTTGCCACTACAAAAGGCTCAACTGGGTATCTTGAGTTGGTTTTTTCAGGTTCAGTGCAGCGTAAAGACTGGACTGCTGGGTACTGATCGTGGAGACGCCGGAGATAGGGGCGCCGCTATTGATGCGAACACTATGACGCTGAATGCGGCGTAGCTGCGCCAAGGCCTTTTCGGGTGAGAGGTCACTCTTTGCCAACTTCAACCTCTGACGCATCACCCGGTAAACAATCAGCGCCATAAAGCAAACAAGCGCATGGGCACGGATGCGCTCAGGTAACCGGTGATAAACCGGCGCAATCTCGATTTCAGATTTGAGCACTCTGAAGCCACGCTCGATATCAGCCAGCGCCTTGTAGCGGACCACAACCTCTGCGGGCTTGAGGTCTGCAACATTGGTCACCAGCAGCAACTTGCCATCCATCATCTCAGCCTGACATTGTGCCGCTTCATCAATCGTGTAACTGAACAGCTCCGTCTTCAAGTCCACCTTGATGATGCGCGCCAAATGGGCTTGACAGACCTCGTGGTACAGGCGCGCCTTGGCTCCACTGTCAGAGAGCTTCTTGCCTGGTTTGATGTCCCCCGCATCCTGCCCATCGAGCTTGCCCGCCCACTGCTGCGCTTTGATTTGTAATGCTGCAATTCGTTGCCGACGCAGTGTCGTTTGCTCCATCGCCTGCACCGGGTTGTGGGCAATCACCAAGCGAGATTCGTTCCACCGCAATTCATCAATAATTTCCTCTTTAGCTGTCGCTACTTTGCCCTGGAAGTCTTGCAAGATCTGGACAAACTCGCCATAACGCCTGCCCGGCACCGCCAGGATGAATTCCAGCGCTTGTCCGCTTGGCAGTTTGATCTTGCCCAATTCTTCCATGTTGTCCAGTGACAGCAAGCCCCGGTCAGCCACCACGATCAGGCGCTTGATGTGAGCAAAGCGAGTCAGCACTGTCGTGAGCGTTGGCATCAGGGTGGGTGATTCGCCCTGGTTACCGTCAAACACTTCGTGATAAATCGGCAAGCCTTCAGCGGTTTGGACCACACCGAGCATGAACTGACGAGCAATGATGCCTTCCTTGGACATGCCATAGTGGCGAACATCATCTTCAAGTTCGCTCAAACCGGCGGCTCTTATTGTGGTGAGGTCATAAAACACCAGCGATAAATCCTGATCTATCAGGGGACGTAGCAGACCGGCAACGACTTCATCAACCGCCTTTTGGTGATCCATCAGTGCATCCATGCTGCGCAGCAGATGCTGATGCGTCAAGCTTGAGGCATCCACCTCAGGCAGGCTGACTGTCTCTAACCACCGCAGTACGCCGAGTTTGGATTCGGGATCACACAAACGGTTGAAGACCATGACACGTACGGCGTGCTCAATGGGGGTGGTGTAACGAGCTTTGCGAAACACGGCGCCCAGCCTGTCAAAGCCGAGTTCCTTCCAGAGTTGGTCCAGTGCCCACACGTCCCCAAGCGCCAAGGCCGATTCAAAAGCGATCTGAGGCGTATCAGCTGTCGAGGTGGGCATGCCTTTAGCACGCAGAAGACCATTGAGTAATGCGTCCACTGCTCCACCAGTGTCATCAACACGTCCAATGGTGGCCACCGTGCGCTGGCGAGGTTTACCTTCCTCGTTTCGAAACGACTCTACGAGTTGCGCGTAGCTGTGGCCGCCTGAACGGGTGAGTTTGATGAACATGCGAAGAGTGTAGCAAATTCAAACTACATTGCCAACACATTTATATAACAATATTGCCACTACATTTAGTTTTAAACGCACATC
>CAIOAQ010000269.1 GCA_903856025.1 uncultured beta proteobacterium | reverse complement strand
TTTTAGGAAATGTAAAGCAACGTGCTTTTCTGACTTTTATGGCTCTACGCTGGGGAAAACATAGAATTCATCAATCAGAGTCAACGTAAAGAAACTGAAAAACGCCCGGACTCTTAATCCGTAGGTCGAGAGTTCGAATCTCTCAGTTCCCACCACCCCTACCCCATGCAAATGCTACAAAGTACGCTACAGATAGCGTAGCAACTTAAGCGTCACAAAAATACAAAATAAGCGCCTAGTAAGCACTAAAAAGCCCCCTACGGTTGCATGCTGAGGCTTATTTGCACTGGCTAGCCCCTCAATGCGTCGGGGACATGCTTGAACAACGGAACTTGAAACAATCTGTCGCCGTCGTGGCAACGCTATAAACACCACCAGTTCAAACCCCGACCTGGGAATAGGCCAATCCTGCCGCCACCCCGCCAAACAGGTCGCCCTCAACAAGGCAGACGCCCGCAAACTCCCCCTGCAACGCGGACTGAAATGGTCTCAATGCAGACGAGCCGCCGGTCAGGTAAATGACGTCAAGCTCACTGTCGGTCAGGCCGGCACGCTGCACACATTCACGCGCACAGGACACAACCCGCCTGAGCAACATCGCCAGATGCTCACGCATATCGTTGGGTGCCATCTGAACGGTAAACCCTGTTTCGACAAAAGACAGATCCACCGTTGTGCTGTCGTTGAGGTCAGAGCAGCGGATTTTGGCCTGCTCTAGTTCATGCGCAATTTGGTGACCTTGACGGTGATTGAGGACCTTCATCAGCCGCTGGTGCAAATGCGGATCCGAATAATTGGTGCGCAGGTCCCGGGCTTGGCTCAGTGAGCGCGACTGGTACAGCCCGTTGATCAGATGCCAGGTGGACAGATCGAAAAAAAAAACGACTGGGTACTTCGCGCTGTTGCGGCCCAAGATGACGGTAACCCAGCATCGGCATCACTTGCTCCAGACTCAATTTTTGGTCAAAGTCCGTGCCGCCAATGTGCACGCCTGTGGTTGCCAAGATATCACTGGAGCGATCACTCAGTGTCATGCGCTGCGGACCCAGTCGCACCACGGTGAAGTCAGAGGTGCCGCCACCAATGTCAACCACCAGCACGATGGTCTCACGCTGCAGGCGGCGCTCATAGTCCAGCGCGGCAGCGATTGGTTCAAGTTGGAACGCCACGTCTTCAAACCCGACGGACAGCGCAGCCTGTAGCAGTGAGCGCTGGGCCAAGGCATCGCGCTCAGGGTCATCATCGACAAAGTGCACCGGGCGGCCCATCACCACACGCTTGGGTGAAGCACCCAGTGACTGTGTCGTTCGCTCACGCAACGTCGCTAGAAAGGTGGCAATGATGTCCTGAAAGCTGATCTGCCGGTGGTTGATTACCGTCGTTTCCTGCAGCAATGTACTGCCCAGCAAGCTTTTGAGCGAACGCATCAGGCGCCCTGGCGTGCCACCCAGGTACTGCGCCACAGCGTCGCGTCCGAAGTGTGTGCTCAGGTCCTCAGAGTTATAGAACACGGCCGTGGGCATAGAGGTTGCGTTGCCCTCCAATGGAAGGTGACGTGCATCACCGAGCTTGTCAGCCCAGGCTATGGCGGAATTGGAGGTTCCGAAGTCGATACCGAGAGTACCCCGAGGGAAAGAAGTCATGTAAAAAACGTTTAGAAGGAAGTCGGCCCTCCATATTGATGGGCGCCAGGACGTACAAGAGAGTCAGGACGGGCGATTCTGCCAGCTTGGATCAAGAACTGAATCTGCATCCAGAAATCGATTGAACCGGTACACAACTGAAACAAAAAAACAGCATTTATGCGGGCTGTAGCTGTTTTTCAGAGTCGACTAAAAAGGCTGGTCACAAATGATGATTCGATTGTCATGAATGAAAATCCACTGACTGTTCTGGCTCAAAATCCCACTTTGACACGTTCGATCGCTCATCAAGCAATGGGCAGCGCCACCGACCGCTTGATTTCCTTGAGCGAAAAGCTGGTCGAAATCTCCCGAACTCCCGGCAGTGCCCGTATGTGGGTGCGCACAAATTCTGAGAAAGACTCAAGGTCGACCCCGACCACCTCCAAAAGGTAATCATAGCGGCCAGACAGGTTGTGGCAGGACAGCACTTGAGACAGTGCCACTACCGCGCGCTCAAAGGAGTCTGATGCCTGCGGGGTGTGGTTGTCCATCTGCAACTGCACGAAACCAATGACACCATATCCCAACTTCTGGCGACTCAGGCGAGCGTTGTAGCCCTCGATCAAGCCGGACTCTTCAAGCTGCTTGACGCGTCGCCAGCAAGGAGATTGGGACAGCGACACCAATTCTGCGAGTTCGCCCACCGTCGCACGCGCGTCATTCTGCAGGGCAATTAACAATTTTTTATCCACAGCGTCCAATCTCAGAACATCGATAGACATAAAAAACCTTCTAAATAATTTATATTGAAATAAATTACCAC
>CAIOAQ010000268.1 GCA_903856025.1 uncultured beta proteobacterium | reverse complement strand
TGGGCGGTGATGACTTTGACCATGCCATTGCCGAGTGGTGTTGCGCGCAACATGGTGTCCCTGGCATGGCCGATTTGCTGCCGGGTGCCCAGCGCAGCCTGCTGGCGGCCGCCCGCAAAGCCAAAGAAACACTCTCCAGCCACGACGCGGCGGCGGTGTCCTTTGTGAGCGCTGACGGTGCTGCGCAGCAAACCATCTTGTCACGCGCCCGGTTTGCCGAACTCGGGGCCGGACTGATCGCTCGCACCATGCACGCGACCAAACGGGCGATGCGCGATGCCCAACTCAACATTGACGACATCACCGGTGTGGTGCTGGTGGGTGGGTCGACCCGCATGCCCATCGCACGCGATGCCGTACGCGCATTTTTTGACCGCGACCCACTGGTAGACATTGACCCGGACCAGGTGGTCGCCATCGGCGCAGCCCTGCAGGCCAATGTGCTGGCGGGCAACAGTGGGGGAGATGAATGGCTGCTGCTCGACGTGTGCCCCCTGTCGCTTGGAATTGAAACCATGGGCGGTTTGGTTGAAAAAATCATCCCTCGCAATTCCACCTTGCCGATTGCCCGTGCCCAGGAGTTCACCACCTTCAAGGATGGCCAAACCGCCATGTCCTTGCACGTGGTACAAGGCGAGCGGGAATCGGTGGACCATTGCCGCTCACTGGCGCGTTTTGAGCTGCGCGGCATTCCCCCGGCGGTCGCGGGCTCGGTTCATATTCGCGTCAGTTTTCAGATTGATGCCGACGGTTTGCTGTCCGTCACGGCGCGTGAACAAGCCAGCGGTATTGAGGCCCACATCGAGGTCAAGCCCACTTACGGGCTGGCAGATACCCAAATCTCAGCCATGTTGCAGGATGCCGTTGGCGCATCCAAAGGCGACATGTTGCTGCGCTCTCTGCGTGAAGCACAGGTCGACGCCCGGCGCATGCTGGATGCCACCGCAGCTGCCCTGAGCCAGGATGCATCGTTGTTGTCAGTGCCAGAAATCAACACCATTCGCCAAGCCATGTTCAAAGTGGGTGACATGCTGGAAACCGAGTCACCCTTGAGCGAGTTGCGCGCCTCCACCGCCTCACTGGGCGCGGTGACCGATGAATTCGCCGCCCGGCGCATGAATGCGTCCATCAGCAAGGCACTGGCCGGACAAACCATGGACAGCCTGGTCTGACCACCCCGCCACCGATTCATCTTCAAACGACCATCACGCTATCACATGCCCCAAGTTCGCCTGCTGCCCCACCCCGACCTGTGCCCTGAGGGGCGCGACATTGAAGTCAAACCCGGCGCGTCGCTGTGTGAAAGTTTGCTCAAGGCCGGTGTGGCGATTGAGCACGCCTGCGAGATGGTCACCGCCTGCTCCACCTGCCATGTCTATGTGCGTGCCGGCGGTTCATCGCTGGAAGAGCCAGGCGACGACGAAAGTGACCAGCTGGACAACGCCTGGGGGCTGGAAGCCCAGTCGCGGCTGGCCTGCTGTGTGAAGTTGAAAGACATCGACATCACGGTTGAGTTCCCGAAACACACCCGCAACCACGCGCGTGAGCATTGAACGTAGTTTCATATATAAAAACAGACTGTAGCCCTCTGTTTATATATTGTTACAGCTATCGTTAACATAGCCAACAAGGGCGCTTCAAGTCACGGCATGTATCCGTCATTCGGCAGCTTGTCCGCGCCACTTGCAGGTCAAAAGCCCGATTCAGGGCACGCTGTCAGAAACAACACATTCCCGACAAATGCATCGGGCAACCCTTGCACGAAGCCTGCGCAAGTCACGACAAACCCGCCCTGCAGGACACCGAAACGCGCGAAACAAGCTCAAAACAAGATGGCATGCACCTTGCAAAGAGGTACCCAAAGGAAGCCACACCATGCCTTCGAACCTCATCATCAACGACACCACCTTGCGTGACGGCGAACAAACCGCTGGCGTGGCTTTCACGGTCGACGAGAAGTGCACCATTGCTTGCGCCCTGGCCGCTGCCGGCGTGCCGGAGATGGAAATTGGCATCCCCGCCATGGGCGATGAAGAGATTGACTGCATCAACACCATTGCATCGCTGGAATTGCCCGCCGCCCTGATGGTTTGGGGCCGCCTGACCGAGACCGACCTGGCCAGTGCGTTGCGTTGCCGCGCTGACATCGTTCACCTTTCCATCCCGGTGTCGGACATCCACCTGCAGTACAAGCTGCGTCAGTCGCGCGAATGGGTGCTGACACAGGTCACCCGTGTGATTGAAAAGGCCGTGGCCACAGGGCGCAAGATTTCACTTGGACTTGAAGACGCTTCGCGCGCCAACTCCGACTTTCTGGCGCTGGTGGCCCGGCGCGCCCAGGCCTGTGGTGCCAGCCGCATCCGGTTCGCCGACACGCTGGGGGTGCTGGATCCGTTCACTACCTATGACGCCGTGGCGCGACTGCGCGACGCCGTAGACATCGAGATCGAAATCCACGCGCACAACGACCTCGGCCTGGCCACAGCCAACACTTTGGCGGCCCTGCGCGCCGGTGCCACCCATGCCAACACCACCGTCAACGGTCTGGGCGAGCGTGCTGGCAATGCGGCACTGGAAGAAGTGGTGATGGGTGTGCGCCACCTGCACCATGCCCTAACCGGGGTAGATACACAGTCGCTGGTATCCATCTCACGTTTGGTGGCGCGTGCCTCGGGTCGCCAGGTGGCGTTCAACAAAAGCATTGTGGGCGAGGCGGTGTTCACGCACGAATCCGGCATTCACATTGATGGCTTGTTGAAGAATGCCTCGACTTACGAAAGTTTTGACCCCTCAGAATTGGGTCGCCAGCGCCGTACCGTGCTGGGCAAACACTCTGGCTCCCAGGCGGTGCGACAGGCCTACGGTCTGCTTGGTGTGGTGCTGGACGACGACGCACTCACCGCGCGGCTGCTGGCGCGTATCCGAGAACACGCCATGCGTGTCAAACAGGAAGCCACGCACGACGAGTTGCGCAGTTTTTTGTTGGAATCGATGGCATTTCCTGCCGCCAACACGGCCGGCCTGCTGGCATGAGGCCAAAAATGGACGCGCAAGGCCTCGCCCCATCGGTGTCCCAGCCCTTGCCGCCTGGAGCAGCAACGCCTTCCTGGTGGTCGTTGGTGTCAGGTGATGTGCACTGCGTGCTGGACCGCGATCCGGCCGCACGCAACCTGCTGGAAGCGTGGACGATTTACCCGGGTGTACACGCCATTGCGTTGCACCGCATGTCGCATGCGCTGTGGCGGCGCGGCTGGCGCTACCTGCCGCGCTGGATGTCATTTTTTGCCCGCTGGCTGACCCATGTGGATATTCATCCTGGCGCGGTGATTGGCAAGCGGTTTTTCATCGACCACGGGGCGGGCATCGTCATAGGCGAGACGGCCGTGGTGGGCAACGATGTGACGCTTTACCACGGCGTGACATTGGGCGGCACCAGTTGGCGCGCTGGCAAGCGCCACCCGACTCTGGGCAACCAGGTGGTGGTGGGCGCCGGGGCCAAGATTTTGGGTCCCATCCAGATCGGTGACCGGGTTCGCATTGCCGCCAACTCAGTGGTGATTGATGCCGTGCCTGCGGACACCACCGTGGTGGGCATTCCCGGCCGCGTGGTGGCACCCAGTCGCCAAGCCACCCATGGATTCGATCTGGACCACCACCTGATTCCAGACCCGGTGGGCAAGGCCATAGCCTGCTTGCTGGACCGTGTCGCGCAACTGGAACTCGTCACACAGGCCCAGG
>CAIOAQ010000267.1 GCA_903856025.1 uncultured beta proteobacterium | reverse complement strand
GCCATGCCATCGTCTTCTGGCGGTTTTTCGTCAGTTGCCATATTTGTCACCCTTTCCAATTGAGGTCATTGTTCCTCAAGCTTCTTTCAATCTTCAACGCGTATTTGGCATTGTGCGTGCCGTATTGACATTCAAATACGGGAACTCCGTCGACTTTTGCCTGAATACGTGGTTCACGATCAAGTTCAATGAAATCACCTTTTTTCATAGCCAGCAACTGCTCAATCGTTGCATCAGCGTGCGCCAACTCTGCAACCAATTCAACCTCTGCCGCTTGTATTTCCTGCGTTAACACATTCACCCACCGGCGATCCACCTCAATCGAGTCGCCCTGAGTTGAGGAATACAGCACATCTCGAATAGGTTCAAGTGTTGCATAGGGCATGCAAAGATGAATCCCACCAGTGATCTCACCAATTTCCAACTGAAAAGAGGTCGACACCACGATTTCACTCGGTGTGGCAATGTTGGCAAACTGCGGCTGCATCTCAGACCGCTGGTAATCCAGGACCAAAGGATAAATGCCCATCCAAGCCTTTTTATACTCTTCGGTGATCACGTCCACCATACGATTGATAACCCGTTGCTCAGTGGCTGAGAAATCACGTCCCTCAATGCGAGTCTGGTACTTGCCAATACCGCCATACAGCGATTCGATCACGCCAAATACCAGCGCAGGTTCGCACACAATCAGGCCGTTGCCACGAAGCGGACGAATTGCCACGATATTAAAATTGGTGGGAACCGCCAACTCACGTAAAAAAGCGCTGTAACGCTGCACCGACACTGGGCCTACCGACACCTCGGGGCTACGTCGAATGAAATTGAACAAGCCGATGCGCAGATTTCTGGCAAAACGTTCGTTGACAATTTCCATGGTGGGCATACGCCCGCGCACAATGCGCTCTTGACTGGAAATGTTGTACGGTCGAACCTCGCCGTGTTCAACAACTTCTTCAGCCATTTTCTGGCTCTCACCCGTGACGCCTTCCAGCAGCGCGTCAACTTCTTCTTGGGATAAGAACGATTCACTCATGGTAATGCACCATCAGGTCACTGAACAATCAAACTGGAAAACAACACACCTGTCACGGGGTAATCATGTGTTTTTTGCTTTGATTTTTTGTTATTGGCAGGAGTTTCATCCGCTTCGGCACTGCCGCCAAAAGGTACCGATGTTTCGCGCAAAATCTCTTGAATCAACTTTTGCTTACCTTCAGCCGACAACAACTCTTCTGCAGTTTTGCGCGACAAAAGCATCAACACAGCACTTCGAATGGTTGGCAAATAGGCTTTCACCTGATCGGAAGCATGGCTATCCACCACTTCAAGCGTGATGCCCACTTGAGCGACACGTTCACCTCCTGCATCCGCCAAATTAACCACCATATTGTCCATAGGAAGGTACGCAGGAGGCGCCTTGGCAGCACCATGCGCCGGTGCCGCAGACGAATGTGCAGCCGCAGCTGGCTCACCACCTTCAGCTTCTAGGGCCGCCGCCTCCGCCGCAGCCTTTTGTTTACTCATGTAAAAAAATGCCCCTCCAGCTAGAACCAAAACAAGCACCAGCACAGCGCCGACAATGATAAACAGCTTCTTTTTGCTTTTGGCCGGCGGCTTTTCAGCTTCGGATTCTTCAGGTTTTGTGGCCACGATGTTTCCTTCGTTACTTCAAATTACCTTGATTATTGAACACAAACATGCCGCAGAGCGTTCGATAAACGGCTCAAAGACAGGGCATCCGTGTGGATCATGAGTCTACCTTCAGACGAATAAGTCCAGTGACCTTCCAACTGATGGGTGCTTTGCGCTTCCCGCCACGGGACTCAACGCATCCTCCTTGACGAGTGTGATACGTTGTGTCCCCTGTCGTGTTTGACGACTCGCCCCGGCATCACCACCATGGCCTGAAGTCCCCACGGACACCCCAGAAAGTT
>CAIOAQ010000266.1 GCA_903856025.1 uncultured beta proteobacterium | reverse complement strand
GCAGCGGGATCGCCATCTGCGTTGGCTGTCACAGATTAAGTGCGCGAAGTGAACTTCTTGCACGCCAACGGTCTCGGATGGCCCATTTGCAATTTCTTGACAAACGGCCCACCACTTCTAGCGATCATTTCAGATCGCCGGATCTCTCACATGCAATACGCCTTACGCGGCGATGGTTTGCAGGTCAACACGAACTCCAACACCCATGGTGCTGGAAATAGCAACCTTGCGCAGGTACAAACCTTTGCTTGTAGCAGGCTTGGCTTTCGCCAGTGCTTCCACCAACGCAGCCAAATTGCCTTGCAACTTGTCAGTGTCAAATGAACGACGACCAATCGTGGAATGGACAATACCAGCCTTGTCAACACGAAACTGAACCTGACCAGCCTTGGCATTGCGAACAGCGCCAGCCACATCAGGAGTCACGGTGCCAACCTTGGGATTTGGCATCAAACCACGTGGGCCCAAAATTTGACCCAATGTACCCACAACGCGCATGGCGTCAGGTGCAGCGATCACCACGTCGAAAGGCATATTTCCTGCTTTAACCATGGCAGCCAGGTCATCCATACCAACGATGTCCGCGCCGGCAGCCTTGGCTTCTTCAGCCTTGGCGCCTTGTGCAAACACAGCAACACGCTTGGTTTTACCTGTTCCGTTGGGCAACACAACAGCGCCACGAACCACTTGATCTGATTTCTTGGCATCAATGCCCAGTTGCACCGCCACGTCAATGGATTCATCAAACTTGGCATTAGCAAATTCTTTGACCAAACCCAAAGCATCTACAACCGCATACAGTTTGCCGTTGTCCACTTTGCCTTGTTGGGCCTTTTGTTTCTTGGTTAAGTGAGCCATTTAGACACCCTCCACATTCACGCCCATCGAGCGGGCTGAGCCAGCGATGGTACGGACAGCTGCATCCATGTCAGCAGCAGTCAGATCTTTCATCTTGGTTTTTGCGATTTCTTCGAGCTGCGCGCGGGTAATTTTCCCCACCTTGGTCTTCAAAGGATTGGCAGAACCCTTATCAAGCTTGACAGCTTTTTTAATCAGTACAGATGACGGGGGCGATTTGATAACAAAAGTGAAACTCTTGTCAGCAAACGCAGTAATCACCACTGGCAGCGGCAGACCTGGCTCAACACCTTGAGTCTGAGCGTTAAACGCTTTACAGAACTCCATGATATTCAGACCACGTTGACCCAATGCCGGGCCGATCGGGGGGGATGGGTTGGCCTTACCTGCTGGGACTTGCAGCTTGATAAAACCGACGATTTTTTTCGCCATGTCTAACTCCTAGCGGGTTCAAACGCCTTCGCATACTTACAAGCATGCAGTCGGGCTCCCCGTTGTTAACAACTCTCTTTTACAGCTTCGTGCCGAGTCGAAAAGCACAAAACCCCAAACACCCATAGTCCATGCAGATAAATATCTGCACAGACCATCTAACAATTCGCCTTAGGTCTTTTCAACCTGAGAAAACTCAAGCTCAACCGGCGTCGAACGACCAAAAATCGTGACGGCCACGCGGACCTTGTTCTTTTCGTAATTCACTTCTTCGACAGAGCCATTGAAGTCCGCAAACGGACCCTCTTTGACGCGCACCATTTCACCCACCACAAATTCAACTTTGTGGCGAGGTTTTTCAGTACCCTCTTGCATTTGACTAACAATCTTCAACACTTCAGCCTCAGAGATGGGGGATGGCCGCATCTTGCCGCCACCGACAAATCCTGTGACTTTATTGGTGTGCTTGACCAAGTGCCAAGTGTCATCATCCATGACCATCTCAACGAACACATACCCAGGGAAAAACTTCCGTTCGGTCGTCTTTTTTTGGCCATTCTTGATTTCAACCACTTCTTCCATGGGCACCAAGGTTCGACCAAATTTGGTTTGCATGCCTGCGCGGTTGATACGCTCAATGATGTTGCGTTCAGCCGCCTTTTCCATGCCCGAATAAGCATGCACCACATACCAGCGCAAATCAGGATTAGTCGAAGGCACAGCCAGCGTTTCAGCCGCCGTAAGGACGCTTTCCAGGGAGGTTTCTACAGCATCATTCATTATTTTTTCCACCCCAGAATCAGATCATAGAAAACATATTCGAGCGTTTTATCCGTCAACCAAAGGAAGAGCGCCATGACCAATACAAACCCGAACACATACACCGTCATCTGGATCGCCTCTTTTCGAGCCGGCCAAACAACTTTTTTAACTTCCTTGACCGAATCGTGCCCAAACGCCACAAGCGCCTTACCGGACTCAGACATCAAAAAGACAACAACAGCAACCGAGAGCCCCGCCAACAAACCCAACCATTGAAAAAGCGCTCCTTGTTTAGCGAGTGCGTAATAGGCAACCAATGAAACAATGACCATGACTGCAGCAGCAGCCAACTTAGACTTGTCTGCAGTTGTATTAACCGTTTGTACTTGTGTGGTGGCCATTATTGAACTGACTTGCGCCTCAAATTACTCATGAAAATCCGCGTCTACCAGACGCATAAGCCCGCTATTCTCATAGCGGGCCTTTTTTTACGCCACCAAAATCTTCAGGTGGCAGGGGCAGTAGGAATCGAACCTACAACCTTCGGTTTTGGAGACCGACGCTCTGCCAATTGAGCTATGCCCCT